>JBJLBW010000019.1:0-11568 GCA_045568015.1 Candidatus Poseidoniales archaeon
CAAGGATCCCTCAGGACCTTGGCTTTACGATTGACGTCAATGTCCAGAATTGGACTTGCCAATGGTGTGTCGTAAATATCAATTGCATCATCATCACAGACAATTCTGCACTGGTCACATCCGATGCACAATTCTTCTTTGACGAATGCAACGGTCCCAGGTCCACCTTTGACTTTCTCTCGCGCTTCTGTGCGCATAGAATTCAGCGCCAATCGGATTCTGGCGGCCTCGCCTAAGCGGCGTGCCTCCAACTCCTTTCGCGTTGTCATGATTGGCGGGGGACCCTACCTCTTCTCAAGACTTCCCTATGCAAAGAAGCTCAACCAGAGGGGATGAATAGACAGCAGTACGGCCACAATAAATCCACAGATTGTGCCCTTGGCCATATTCGGGCGATCATAACCCATGGCGATGAGGATGAGAAAAAATCCAATGATGAAATCACAAACCATGCCAATCCATGCGGCTTTCCAAGACACCGCAATCGCAACTGTCCCAGTCGCCAGAGGCCCGATCATGAAACCCGCAATCCAATCTCGGTCAATCGTGACCAACTGTATCACGCCTGCTTCTTCGCCTCAACTTGTCTCGCTAGGAAGGACACAACATCCAGAATTTCGAAGTCGTGTTTTGGATCTCCTTCAAACTTGAGGCACTCGAAGTGTGAAACACACTTTGGACAAGAGGTGAGCATGATATCTGCTCCTGTTGCACGAACTTCATCGAATCGTTGTACACGAAGTGCTCGACTGTCCTCGTTACAGGACATCATACTGGATACGCCACAGCATAGCGCATCTTCCTTGGTGTGTTCCATTTCGACGAGATCAACACCATCGACAGCGGTAACGAGATCACGTGGGCCATCGTAGAGTTCCATTTGTCGCCCCAATCTACAGGGGTCGTGATACGTCACAGTCACATCTTCTTCTGCTTTCAGGTCCATATCGAATCCATTCTCGGTGAGGAATTCAGTGGTGTGCATGACCTTGATTCCCTCAAGTTCGTAATCCTTGGCAAAAGTGCGGAAGCATTCGGCACAACTGGATACGAGGGTATCGATTCCACTGGCCTGAATCTTCTTTTGGTTGTAGGCCTTCAGTTTCTCAAATACTTCGTCCATTCCTTGCCACTTCTGGTCGTGGCCACAGCACTTTAGGAAATCGCGGCCGAGATAGGCCACTTCCTTTTCCATTTCCTCGAAAAGAGTGAATGCCGATGTCGTCGCATCTCCAAGGTTCATTTCTCCCTCATTGATGTGACTGAAAATCATTTCTTGATCCAGATAATCGACACACCCGGGGTAATAGCCAATACTGGAATCAATGGGGTAATCTTCGACTGAGATGAAGTCTGCATCCCTCTCTTCCTCAGCCTCAGCAGCGAGCACCGCTTGTAGAACGGTGTGTGGAATATTGGATGCGGGCGGACCACCGACAACGAGTGCTCTGCGCATATCGACGTAGGAATCGTAGTCGACCAACTGAGGACAAGCGTTGGTACAGGCCGAACAGGTGAGACACGAGTACATCGGCACACCATCGTCTTCGTTGTTCCAAGTGTTGTAAATGATGTTCAATTTGTCACCAGCATTGAACAAACGAACTGGACAAGCATCATCACAAAGGTCGCATCCATAGCACTTGTTCATTTCATATTCGTAACCGCGAGCCATGCTCCTCATGAGCATGAAGATGACAGCACCGACGCCTAGACAAGGAATGAATAGTGAGTAAATCAACTTGGCATCCAAACTCTTTGGGTTCTTGTGATATGTCGGGTTTTCGACCATGTAATCGGATAGGCTTGCAATATCCAACCCCACATCTGCCAATGTGAGATTTGCAGGATCGTTACGGTTCAGTGCCTGCCCATTATCCCCCAGTAGCAGTGGCTGGTATGCGGCAACATTCACACTTGCAAAGACTGTGTATGTGGAATTGACACCCGTCCAAAGTGTTGAGAATTGGATGGTGTAATCACCTGGTGCGAGTTTCACCATGCTGTTTTCACAAATTCCTTCATGAACCGTTGAACTTGATGAATCCAGAACGGTGAGGGTCCCTGCACCTTCACCGATGCCCCATTCGCTTGAGCGTTCTCCACAAGCCAAATCGACGTACACTGATTTCAACCCAAAGTCTTCAATCTGCATAGACCATGTTCCATCGATTGCAATCTCACCTGTTTCATCATTACCGGTTTGTGCCCATTCTTGAGATACACCATTTCGTCCTATGCTGGTATCTGCGTGGTGATTGACTCCACTGAAGTCAATCAGATTCCGTTGAACGGGTTGGTAAATCCCCCAATTCAGGAAATGGCTTGCAGTGACCAAACAGAAATCTGAACGACTGTAGGCATCTTCTCCTTCGAATTTCTCACTTAACCAAACCTCACTTGCGAGGCTTTGCTCATAGGTGAGACAATCCGCTTCAATCGATCCCCAGTGGTGTCCTTCATTGATGTCGACAAGAGTGTCCACCGGTTGCCCCCTGAGTTCTTCCAATGCGGATACTTCATCCATTGCTCCGAGGCCACCTTGGTCCCAGAATCCATTGTCATAGACGGGCCATGTCATTGTGCACAGTAGAACGGTGACGATGAGAGTCCCCATGGATACTTGTTTGCCCAACTGTGGCGTGGTTCGAGCGCCAATAGATTTGACCAAGAACCACCGAATGCCCATATACAGGGCAATCCATATGAAAATCCCAGTCAAAATCCAAGGTACAGCGTTGAACACTTCTGCGAGCCAAGGCTCACGTGTTCCACAATTCAGCCCGGCATGGGAATTTAATTGACAAAAGTCAGTACGATTTTTACCATATAACTCGAGGAAAATGTTGATCGAAAAGACGCTGATGAACCAAACGTGGGCGAGGTAAACGGCCCCCCATGTTGCAAACCACGGGTCTTCAACACCGCGCTTCGATCGTCCACCTAGGAAAGGAGGGAGGGTCAAAATCATCACGGGCAAACCGGTGATTGCTGCACCCCACCAAGCCGCATTCCACGCGATGACGGGCTGACCAAAGAAATCTCCAATCGGTCCAGCAGGGATGTCAAACTGCGGCAAATATTCGCCCCAGCGAAGGTATCCGTAACTGAACAACACATACCAATCAGGGAACACGAATCCAGCTTGTGCATATGGGTCGGCTGCACTGTGTAAGGGTGGAGGTATCAACCAGGAATAAAAACTGAGAACAGCGACCATGGCTGCCAAAATAATTGCATCTCTCAGAACTTCATGCGGCCAGAAAGCGTGGCCAACAAACACACGTCTACGTTCATTGTCTGCGGATTGCAGACTTTCCTTTTCACGAACATAGGTGTCCGCGATTCGGCCAAGGTTTTCGATCAGTCCCATGATTAATTCCTCCGATCAATGCGGCTCCGCTATACCCTGAACCCAGACAATAAACAAGTGGACAATAATCAGTCCAGTGACAATGACGGGCAAAATGAAAACGTGTAGGAAATACATCCGGGTAACCGTCTGGTAAGAAAGGCTGGTTCCACCAAACATCGCGTTTGCAACCCAGGATCCAATCAGTGGTGTGCTATTGGCCATATTGATGCCAATCGTAGCCGCGCCAAAGGCGAGGCTATCCCATGGTAGCAAATAGCCAGAATATCCAAAGAAGATTGTGAAGAACATTAATCCGACCCCAATCAACCAATTGAGTTCACGTGGGTTTCGGTATGCACCGGTGAAGTAGACGCGACACATGTGTAAGAATACTGCAGCCACCATGAAGTGTGTCGTCCAATGGTGGATTGAACGAATGATGTATCCGAAAGGCAACTGTGTCATGATGAACTCCATGCTAGAGTAAGCCGGAGTTGGATCACCTTCACCACCCGGTACGTAGTAAATCCCCAGAATCGTTCCGGTGATGACGAGAATGATGAATGCGAGGAACGAAATTCCACCCAGACAATACAGCGGGTACCAATACCAGATGATGCGCAATTTGTACTTCTCAGCATGTGTGAGTGGCATCTGTCGATGCATACTGTGGTAAGCGTCTCTGGACATCGCCCAATAATCTTGAACACGGAAGCGTGTATCGAGCCAAGAGAATACCCATAGGAAGGATTTCTCGACCAAGCCAAGTTTTCCAGTTGATTCGACCGCGCGCAAAATTTCCTTCCGCGGCATTTCCTCGTTTTCCTTTCTCAGAGTGAAGGCAACGGTGACCGTAATAACGGCGATAAAGAGACCCAATAACCAAACTTGCAGCATCATATTCACCTCAATCACAGAATGTATACCATTCCTGGTATGTGTCCAACCCCTCAATCACATCATCTGTCACGACAAATGGGATGAGTGGGAGTCCCACAGGCGCCGGGCCGCCGGTCAGGCGTACACCGAAGTAGTTGAATGTTGAACCATCATTTCGGTTACGGTTCGAATTTTTCTCAAGCATTGTTGGATCATATCGAGATGAATGGCAAATGCAGAACAGTTTGTTGCCCCCTGCATCGACCCCTCCTGGCAGCCAAGTATCAGCTGTGAAGTCATTGGCGACCAATTGCCAACCTGGGATGCAACACAGGTGGGGGCAACGACTGAACAAAAGGAGGATGTTATCGTGTGGCTGCAATGCCAAATCTGGACTTCCATCTTCCAGTGTTACATCGAATATTTCTCGACCGTGGCCAACAAATGAGCCTGCTGAATCTCTACCTTCTCCATACTGGATTCGAGGTACACCTTCAGCCGGTGGCTTGGACTCATTTTCTTCGTGAGGGATGTATACGATATTCACTGGCAATCCACTCCATACCCCTTGGGCACCTGCCATACCTGTGTCGGAATTTGCAGCCTCAGCAACCAAATCCGATTTCTTCATGATCTGTTCGTGTAAGGCTCCATACCAAACCGAATCTTCTTGACCCTTGGGTACCCAATATTTGACACCGGTGTCTTCAGCACCCGAAGCAGCCTGACCCATCAGGAAAGATGCAAAGCCAACCGCGCCCAAACTTGCCATGGCGATGACACCACCGGCCGCATTGAATGTGTATTTCATGAATCGTCGCCGATCCAGAGTGGTGGTGACGCGGTTGGAATCCGTATCCTTGGAGGCACCGGGTGCGGGACGAAGTCTGAATTGCCTAGCCATGATCACACCTCATATTCTACCCAACTTTCAGGATCCTTTGGTCCAATGAACTTGTTTCTACGATGCTTCACAATGACTGTGTCGGGCATGACCCACTTGAGGTAAACAATGCCCATGATAATCAGGGTTGTCAACATCATCGCCATGAAGAATGAAAGCAATTGCTGGTCCCAGTGATTGAAGAGGCCGTAAGCCAAACCACCCGACCAATAGATGGTCCAGAACAATCCCCAAACAAAGACGAAAGTGACCAACCAGGAAGAAGCGCTCGGAGAAATACTGGAGCGAACAATGGTACCGGGTTCAGGGGTGTTGAATACACCATGGTCGACCGCAGTGACATACTCTTCCTCCGTGAGGTTGACTCCCTCGAGTGCGCCCCTCGCATCTTCAAGGCTAACCTCTCCAGATTTGACCTGCCTAAGCAGGCGCATGACAACATCATCACTCAAAGTTGATCACCCCTTCGCAGATGTTTCATTCGTAGACGGACCAAATTAGAACGCCCCTCGTAATGGCGGCTAAACCCATACCGTAAGAAGAATCCACAGAATAGAATCACAGCGACCACAGCTCCGAACCCGAGTAGGCCGAGCCAATGGGCTCTGAACGGTGCCCCCATGTGGTGCAAATCGACGTGACCGTGTTCAGCAGCCGGAGGGGTCACATCACCATCGCCGGCGAAGATTGTTCTGGTATTGCCGGAATCGTCCCCTTCTCCCAATGAGAACGAAAGGCGATTCCATGCATCTCCCGCTGGGGAGCCATCTCCGTCGACACTATTGCCTGCCAACCAGAATGTCACATCTCCTGCACCCGATGTCGGCGCTGTCCAGACAATCGTCCAAGAGCGATCGGTTGGATTGCTACCGGCTTCGGTATGGGTGAGGGTCATCGCATCATCACCGTTCTGGACCATGTCCTCATACCCTGCTCCTGCAGAAAGCATGCCGTCGGAGACTCTCATTGAGAATCCCGCTGAAGCGGTACCACCAATTTCTGGCCCTCCAATGATTTCGATGATTAGTGTGTAAGCCTGATCCGGGGAAAAGTGGTATGGCACGTCCGCAACCAAGACGGTTACAGAATCATCAGGTGCAATTGCGTTTCCAGAATGACAGGTGCAACCCGTCTTCGCAACATCCGTTCCACCTTCAGCCTCATCGCCTGTAATGCCAGACGGTCGGGCTTGAGTTGAGCCAGCAATTAGTACCACAACGAGCAGTCCGACGAGGATGTGTCGAACACGTTGAGTTGATGCTGGCATAGTATGGACTCACCTATGGTGAGCCGTCGAATTGAATACCCTCCATAAACGTTCCTTGGAAGACACGACGGAAAGACCCCGCAGTGCATCGATTCTCGCGCGCCCGCGTCGCGAGCAACCAGACGCAGTTGTGAATAGCCTCAGGCCCCTCCCAAGGCACATGACGGAGCGAACATGGGAGAACACATACGACCTCTCCGATGAGCAACTAACGCAACTTGAAGAGGCTGAGACCCTCATGGAGCGAATGGATTTGTCGGGCGCCGAAGAAATATTGTTGACAATGCTCGTAAGTGCAAAAGATTGTATCCCTGTCCTCTCCAATCTCGGATACCTTTACGGTAAACATCTCTCAGAATTTGAAATCGCAGTTGAATACTATGATCGAGTATTGGAAATAGAGCCGGACAACGCTTGGGCCCGAGATGCTCGCCGAAGATATTCAAGATACATTGGTCGAGATTGATTCACACAACCCTCATGGCCCCTCGTGTTCAAGCCGCACCATGGAGGAGGGTGAACTACTCATTGCCGGCATCGGCAGTTTGGGTTGTACATGGGCAAAGGCAGCCCAAGCCAGAGTCTCCGAATGGGTCGATCTGACACTTGTCGATGCAGATGAATCTACCATGGATGGTGTGCGACACGCGAATTGCTTGTTGCTCGGAGATACCCCCTCCGAAGTGGGATGTGCAGGCATGCCACAACTAGCCGAGGCTCGAATGCGAACGCTTCAACCGATTGCGGCCCATTTCCTTGAACGTGCCGAACTTGTCCTAATGCTGACTGGACTCGGAGGGGGTTCAGGTTCAGGTGCCTCAATCGAATTCGCTCGTCAAGCAGCTCAGGCAGGTTGCCTAGTGATTTCTGTGGCAGCAATCCCCTTTGAGGCTCAAAGTGAACGCCAAAAAATCGCTGAGACAGCTCTCTCACGTTTGTCCAATGTCAGTCATGTTTGCGTTGAATTAAGCCTCGATCGAATGGCTTGGCAAGCCCGAGAGCGGGGTGTGGATTGGCAACAGGGTTCGGCTTGGGTCGAGGAACTCGCAGAAGGGTTGATGCGAACTCTAGCCAACGTCGGCCTAATCAATCTCGATTTGATGGACTTAAGAGCCATCGTTTCCAAATCAGGGGGTTCGACACTCCTCGTAGCCGAGGGACACTGTGATGAGGCTCAAGAATTGTATGAAAGAGCCAGATCATCGCCCCTTGCTGCACTTTCTGTTGGTGGTGCGACTGGTTGTTTATTGCAAGTAGAAGGCGGCCCTCATATGACTCTCAAACAGGTGGAAGCGGTTGCGAATGCATTTACAGATGGCTTATCGATTGACGCTCAAGTCATCATTGGGGCTAGGGTTTCACCAGATTTGCAAGAGCGAATGAGGGTGGTTGCTGTAGTCAGTGGTTTGCCACGCGGCTCCTCAGAGGGTTTGATTTAATCCAAATCCACCAATTCGACATCATCGTTTTCTGTCACAGGTGGAGGGATGTCCAATTCGGCTTCCTCTGATGTTTCTTCAACATCCTCTATCTCCACCTCTTCCTCATCAGATTCAGTAACAACATCTTCTTTCTCAGAATCCTCTCTCTCCGAGTCCAGCCAGCGCGAAATCTGACCAATCCTCCAGGCGTGAATCCACATCATGGTCCCTGCAGTGATTAGGTGTCCAATCCCAATGGTTGCTGACATCCCAAATGTGCTAATGGCTCCACCCGAAAGTTTGGAACCAAGTACTGCAATCATCGCAATGGAACCAGAGTAGGCCATGCCAAATGACAAGCCCCAGAATACGGCATTCTGTTTCGTAAATATACTGAGTCCACGCTTATGTGTATTTTTGGCCAAACTCCAGATTGCGGCAATGACTGTAATCACCATCAACAGAAATTCTTCAATGATGAGGAAAACACCCCAATCTTCAGATGTGAACCTTCTGAATGCACTGAGGAGATGCCAGGTGACAAATATCTGCATGAGTAATCCCCAAGCGAACCCAAACGCAGCAGTATCCTTCCTTTCAGAATCGACAACCCTCCTCTCGGTCGTGTACCAGAATAGAATGGCTTGAATTGCCACCGCCACGATTGCGAACAATACGGGCCCCATCTTCTCAAAGATACCCATATCTTCTGCACTCTTGGCCCCAGAAACGAGAGCCCAGTATGTGAGTCCAGCAAATATGCCGATGATCATCATGTGCATCGTCGTCGATGTTATTCGGCGTGACGTCCGATGAATCGAATCTATCCGAACAGCTCGGCCACCGACAAAAATGCGGAGACTGGTCGCAACCGCGCGCCCTTGAGCCAGTGACCAAACAACAAACAGTCCTCCGAGGGCCATTGCCCAATAGTCGACCTGTTCGCTACCAGAATCAGTATTCAAGAATCCAGCGATCAGCAAAAATGGAATCAGTCCGAGTAGAATTGGCGAAATCCACGACATGAAAATTCGTATGACGTACATCACCAACTTCTCTAACAACCCAATGTCCTTCTTGGCGAGTGGCTGGAAATGGCTGAATCGATGGATTGCCTCCATTTCTTGCATCCATGCCGTCAGTGCGTATCCGATTGAAAGCCCAATGTATCCAGCGATTCCAATCGCGAACAATGAATCCGAATCAGAAGCTGAAAGCATGTACAGGCCTGAACCAGCCAAACCCAGTAGAATCACATGAGGGAGCGTCGAGGGGCTGACGAGGTTACGAACAACATCGGAAATTGTTGGCGAATCACCACCGACCTCAGACTCGTCCATCAATCACTGCGAGTGTGCGAGGCCTGTTAAGTCCGACGACTGTCGGAGCACCATGGCCAAGCGTTTGACGAAGGCACTCCGCGGCAAACGTAGGTGGATTGGTCTGAACGTCTCAAACTGTGAAAGTCGCTCAGAACTTGAATCCAAAATCAAAGAAATCGCCCCTGCCGAAGATTGGAGGCTGATGGATTTCAGCAATGGTAAAGCGATATTGCGCGTATTGCTCAAGGATCAACCCGAATGGCGAAGCATACTCGATAAACCGGGGCAACCCATACATTCTGTGACGATGTCTGGAAAAATAAGATTGGTCAGGGAAAGATTAGAATTAGACTCCAAATAGTCATTCTATAGATTTCAGATAGCCCCTTGAGGACATGTATTCTTCGCCATATTGATGTGCTTAGCATGTTTCGGCGAAGATATGGCAGGTGGTGGAGATGCTCCCAGTGTACCAGCATGGGACATGGCCATTCTTGCAGGAGCAACGGTCCTCCTCTCAACAATGGTTATCGTAACCTGGACTCAACCATTGAATTACACGATGGATGGGGGTTATGAGGAAGTCCTTACAGTACATACAGGAATTTCTTCGGCCACACTCACCTTTGAAGCAACTTGTTTGGACGATCCATGTCAACCACTAATGGTGTGGGTCGTACCACACGATGGCGCTGAAAGTTGGGATGGCAGCTTGACCGGTGCGCAAGAGGTTGAACTTCTTGGCCCGGGCAACCCAGAATCTTCGGAATCCTTGAACGAACCACTTCCATCTGGGGAATATCGCATCATCCTTGATGGTGAAGGTAATTACACCTTTGAGACAACGGTCAACCGGTCTGTGCCCCACGAGTATGTTCCAGCAATAATCGGTGCATTGCTCGTGGTTTGGGGTATTTGGAGAAAGCAACAGGAAGATACAGATTAAACCCAATCCCACTGAATTTCCCCGGTGGATTCGATGACTCCTGAAGGGGTTCGGAGGCCACCCTTCTCATCCAATCCAAATACGAAAGGTATTCCTTCAGAAATTGTCGATCTCATCGTAGAATAAACTGAGTTTAGGATATCGGCATGCTCGCAATCTGGCAACAAGGGGTGAGTCTCCAATAAGGAGGCCACCGATGCATGAATCACTGGAAATATATCCTCAAATTCGAGATTGAATAATGATTCCCAACCCATTGAGTAATCCAGTACGGGTGTCGGCTTCTTGTTGATTCCAATTCCCAATACGATTTGAACATCATCGCCCTGTGTGCGACCCTCCACCAATATACCGCACAATTTCCCGATATGGTCTCCATTTCGCAACCAGATGTCATTTGGCCACTTGACCCGCAAACCAACTTCCTCTAGACTGGATCCATGCACCCAAGAGTGACTAGGTAAACCAGAATTTAAGAGTGCTGAGAATGAATCCAATAATGCAACATTCGATGCCATCTGTAGGAATTGAGGCCCACTCTCTATAGAATTTTTACAAAGTGCCCAACTGCCCATGAATCCACCTTCTGAGTTGACCCACTTACGCCCTGAATGGCCGCGCCCCCCAGTCTGCCTTTCCGCGCTTACGAAAGTTCCTTGTTTCACCGCTCCCATAGCAAGAATTTCATCATTGGTTGAGTCACAGGATTCAAGCCTCTCCGGCACAACTCCTTCAAACGGCCTCCAGCAGGCGATCACAGTCAATCTTTCCTCGCCAATTGCGATTTCTGAAATGTTCCTGGTCGCCCAGCCACTTCTTCTCCAATCTCTTGCGATGTTGTACCCGATTTGATTTGAACTGTGCAACAATAGGACCATTCCATTTTCTTTCAAGAGGAATGGGTTGGATTGAATGGCGTCCAACAATTGTCTGGATTGATTATCTCCAATCAATGCAGAATCTTCCATCGGGCCCAAGCGTCCCCCTGAATCGGCTTCAACATATGGTAAATTCCAGGCGATAACATCGGCGCCATGTTCCGGCATCCAATTTTCGAGATCCCCTGGTCCTCCCTCTTTGATTTCAGAACCCCAATCAAGGCCCTGTTTTGCTGCATTGCCTCTCGTTGCTGCAACCGCGAGGGGGTTGACGTCACAAGCGCTTACTTTCCAACCACGAATCGCTGCTGCAATTGATAGTGCACCACTGCCACACCCGATTTCCAGCAGATGCTTTCCGTGACCTGGGCAGAGCTCGGCGATGGTCTGGTCGAGAAGACTCGAATCCTCTCTGGGGGGGTAGACCGTGGGGGGGATTGTGAGTTCTATTTCACCCAGGCCGTAGGCCTGCCACATTTGAGTGGATCCGCTCTGACCGGTCAACTCAATTTCTCTTTCAACGGACAACTGCTTCACACTACCCTGTCTATGAACTACGCATTCCGTGCCAGTTTGATGAAGATTCGCCAAACCTT
>JBJLBW010000020.1:0-11318 GCA_045568015.1 Candidatus Poseidoniales archaeon
GGAAAACGTACATATTGCATATTAGGAACAATGCTGCTCGCCTTCGCCTCCTTGGGCGCGGGTGTATCAGCTGAAGACTGTAACGACCAGATGGCTGACCTGGAGGAACTTGGTGTCCTCGAACTCAGTATAGATGAACATGGGGTGGTCGAAGCAGTGATCACACAAGATGCGTTTCTATCATTCATGAATTCGGATGAAGAGGCGATACTCGCCATTGAATCCATAGACGTAACCGTCGGTTTGGATGATGATGGAAATCTTCTACTCAGCGATTTCGACATTGGAGTCGGTGAAGAGCAACAGGACGAGATTGCTGTCACTCTACGATTGAGTGAGGAACTTGTCGAAATACTACAAGATGAGGATGTCGACCTACACCACTTGCTTGTGGATCTTGGCTTCGGCGATGATTTGGGATTGGATGATTTTGATCCCGAGGTTGAAGAGGAATACGATGACTACTACGGTTCCCGCATCCATTGGGCCGACGAAGCATACCAACTACGGGGTTGCCAGGACGACTATGACCGCGTCATGGATGCTGAAGACCCTGCTGAAGAATTCTATGCGATCTATGATGAGATGATGCAAGACTGGGAAGAGGACGAGTCCGATGAGGATTGGAACGAATCCGATGAAGAGGACTGGAGCGACGAGGATGATGTCCACGAAGCACCTGAAGACGACAACGATCGCGACGACCGTGACTCGTTGGAAGACCTCATTGAACCCCGCGATGGTGAAATCGACCAAATCATTGTCATCGTCACCACTGACGGAGAAATTGCTGAAGTCACAATCATCGTCATCTACGAAGATGGTGATTACGAGATGAACGTATACACCATGCTACTTGAGGAAGTTCGAGATCGCATTGCCGACTTCGATGGAGTCGTGATCTGGAACTGGGTTCCAGCTCCACCTGTTGACCCGGTGGACGATGAGGACGAAGGCCCAGAGGTCCTACGTGAGCGCTGCGCACGCGGTCTGCTCCGAGGTACCTTCACCATTGACGACGATGGCAATGGCACAATGCGCGGCCTGGTGATGGACGAGGATGGTAACGTCATCGGCAACATGTGGGGATCATTCGACACCGATGGATTCGCACATGGCTTGGGCGGAGCTGACAATGTCACAGATGCAAAGTGGAAGGCTGTCTACGAAGATGGTCGCTTCACGGGCCTGTGGAAGATGATCGATGAGAATGACAGCACAAACGGGATGCTCAAGGGTCACTACGAAGTCAACGAAGAGGGCGATGCTGGTGTCTTCCACGGCAAGTGGAAGGAAGCGGATTGCCGCGCTGACCTCGAAATGGAAGAGCGAGATACCCTACCTCCTGTTGTGGACACCGAACCTCGACACAAGCCACTACGCGTGGATGCTGAGAGAGTGGACGATGTGCGCCAATTGGACAAGAGTCCTGAGGCAAAGCCTCTGATGGACAAGGTGGGCGACCTCATGGACAAGCCCCTTGTCGAAGATGAAGAAGGTGGTATGGTCATCAATGTAGGTGACGCTGCTGCTGGATCCACACTCGGCACCATTGCACTGCTCGGTGCGGGCTTCCTGCGACGCCGCATCACCGGTGGACTCTGAGTCAAACAGATTGGATTGTAAACCGCTAGAATGACACACATGTCCCTCGAGGGCGCTTCGGCGCCCTCGGGGGACTATTTTTGTTTCAGAATCTTTTGATACGCAGATTCAAAGGACCGAGGCGGCACGCGTGTAATAGAAGGGGAGCCCATGCTGACCATTACCGACCTCGCCAAGGAGAAGCTTGCGGGCTTTGCTGCACAAGCGGATGAGGCGGATACGCTGGTTCTTCGCGTGGCCATTACCGGTCGTGGAGCCAACGGATTCCAGTATGATCTCCAACTGATTTCACAGAAGGATGCGCCTGAGGACGATGTCGTCTGCGAAGTGGATGACGTGGTTGTCTCGATCGCAGCCAAGAGCGCTGTCCACATGGATGGCGCCACTCTTGACTTCAAGGAGAGCCTGATGGGTGGAGGCTTCCACTTTGACAATCCCAACCCATTGTGGGCTGACCCGAAAGAACAGGCTGTTGCTGAAGTCATCGAGAGCAAGGTCAACCCGGCTGTCGCTTCACACGGTGGCACCGTGAGTTTGGTCGGTGTTGATGATGGTCAGGCTGTGATTTCCTTTGGCGGTGGTTGCCAGGGTTGCGGTATGGCTGATGTGACGCTCAAGCAAGGCATTGAGGTCATGATTATGGATGAAGTTGAGGGCATTACCGGTGTTGTCGATATTACCGATCATGCAGCTGGAACCAATCCGTTCTACTGAGGCGCTGCGCACCCCGTACCCTCTGAACAAATACACTAGTGACCTAAACCAATTACAACAGTTGGATTTGCTATTCAACCCTCTAATTCATTGATGATCTCGGCTATTTCTTTGCTTTCTGAGATCAATTTGTCATAATTACTATCGTATAATTCTGATAAATCATTTGCAAAAATCGATTCTGTAAGCGAACTGAAATCCATAGATGAATTTACAATCATAGATTCCTTTGAAGTGTTGATCATTTTACCGTAACCATTGAATTCACTAACTATTTTTTCTTTTTCTTCAAGCACTCGAATGATGTGTGAATCGAGACTATTTTTCAACAAGACATTATGCACTTCAATATCGCGTGCATCTCTACCAATCCTGTCCAATCGACCAATTCGCTGCTCAAGGATCATTGGGTTCCAAGGAAGGTCGTGATTGATTATACAATCAACAAATTGCATATCCAAACCCTCGCCCCCCACATCGGTCATCACGATTGCGCCCCCTTTGGAATATTCCAAACCTGTTAATGTTGCAATTCGGGCATCGGATTTGGTTTCGCCTGTTATTGTTCCAACCAAGTTGTCAATAATGAGGTTTGATAGTGAATGAGCAGTTTCAATAAATTGGCTAAATACAATGACTTTCTTACCATCTTTGCACATATCATTGATCAATTTTGCAGTATAACTCAATTTACTATCGGGTAATTCCAATGTGTGCCCAGTGTGTTTTTGGAACGCTGACGAAACTCGATGCTGCCATTTTCATCAGAACTATATCTGACAATGATTTGCTAGTTTTAGAATCAAAAAAATTCCTGCAAAATTCGAACTCTCTTTCCGACATTTCTACGTCGTGATCTGTGATTTTTCTGTTTGCATCATTGGTTTTTATTGCACATCTGGTAATCAGTGGGCGGAGTAGTGATGGGTTTTTCATTGAGATTGCTTCTGTTACCAGCGTTTCAACGGTGGTTCTGCGGCAGTGAGGCAATACATATTGGAGAATAGAAATAAGGTCATCACGAGAATTTTGAAGAGGTGTGGCTGTTAGGAGTACTCGATATTCGGATGACAGACAGAACTTGTGCAAAATTTTTGAGCTCTGAGTTTCTTGATTGCGAAAATGATGTACTTCATCAACAATCAAAACCCCAATTCGATCTATATTTGTCGGCGGAGGACCTTCCAGGGAACCATGGGATAGTATATTGACGCCAGGGTGGAGTGTTAAAGCCCCTCGATGATATTTTGCATGCTTTGGACTAATATTGCACCATTTCTGACATTCTCCTGTCCACTTTTCAATCAGAGCCGGTGGCACAACAATTAGTATCGGGTGTGTGAGTTCCTTGTTCAGTTCTTTTATTGCTCCAAGAATATTTGAAATAATATTCAACGCTGAAATTGTTTTCCCCGTACCTACGTCATCGAATACTGCAAGACCATTGTATGGATTCTTCTGCAATTTCCAAGAGTGTACTCTCTGGTGATCCATCAGCACATTTTTTACAGACATCCCACGCCCTCTTCCAATATTTTCCATCTAAAAATGGATGGAGGTGATGCTGATTTTGAACGCCATAACTTGCTTAAATTGTGGAAATGAGTGACGAGGATACAGTGCCTGTTCATCTTTGGAAAAAGCACAAGATCGCCTCATGAATCATCATCAATACGTCCTAACAACCCTGCTGTTGCTCGATTTAGACGTTTCAATTTGTTTTGAGTATCCACATCATCCATTAGCATAACCTGATATTTTGGAGCAAGTAATGTATACAAATCTTGGACATATCTGTCGATATTTTTCATCCACTTAAATGACGCCAAGAGATCTTCCTCATAGATGCGTGATACTCCACTTTCAATGGTCATATTTGGATTGTCTTTGAATTCAGCCATAATAGTTGGATTTTCCACAAATTTTTGGAAATCACGCAACCCACCTCGCATTGCAACACTTGGAATTCTTCCTTCAGAAATATAGTCAAAATAATCTTGTTTATTCGATGCACTATCCCCAAACCAGTTACGTACTTTCGCTGGACATTCTTTGGAGAAGTATGAAAATTTACTCGGATCATCTTCACCTGTATGTATTTGATATTCTTGTAGCAAAGCCAATGCAGCAAGATCTTTCTCTACATCACCCTTGCTACACTGGAAGTGTGTAGCAATATCTGGTACTGTTAAACCATGTTCAAGTTTCATTTCATACATTACCATTGCACGTTCACATTTACCCCAATCTTCCTTCCCTGTTTGCCAAATCACCTTCATTATACTGAGATCTGAAGCCCCTAGATTCGGCTTAATTACGTGTCCTGTGATGACATCAAATGGAACCCCTGATTCGCTGACAGTTCCACTTTCAATAAATGAAATGTGAATGGCAGCTCTTGTATTACCTTCAATAACAACATATTTCTCATAAGCAGGACGATATTGCACGTAAATTGGTTCGTGTAACCCATCCCTGAAAATACTGCGTTTAAGTTGAGGAATGTGACTCTTAGAGAGTAATTCATCTTTGATTTCACCCTGAATTTCAGGAAGTTTTCCACCTCTTCGCGAGGCGTATAATCGAGGGTTATCTGTGTCCAATAATAGTTCACTTACTTCAATTGATTTCCCATATTCCTCAATACTTTCGCTGATCATAAGTTCTGCTTCAGTCATGGACTGCGATCTCAGCCGAGTATTTAGAAAACCCCCTCATAACAGGTCTAATACTAAAACAACGGTTCATGGCCCTCTGGTTCACAGAACGCGCCTATTCACTGTGTGCTTCCAACAAATCAATCGGAATCACAGCCAACGCTTCCTCGTGCGTGCAATCCAAACTCACAGGGCAAGCCACACCCTCATTGGCAGCATCCAACCAAGTCTGTGCGCATACACACCAGCGATCTCCTGCCTTCAATCCTGGAAAATTGAATTGTGGTGCTGGAGTAATCAAATCATTGCCCTTTGAGCGTGCGAATTGAAGGAAATCATCCGTCAAGATACAGCATACAACGTGTGAGCCTCGGTCGCTGGCATCGGTATTGCAACAGCCATCGCGAAACCAACCGGTCATCGGATCTGTAGAACACGGTTGGAGTTCGGTGCCGTTGACATTCACGCTTTCGTGCATAGAGCATCCCTCAGTTGACCATGGGGTCATCATTGGATTGACTCACATCATATCCTTCTGGTGCCGGTAGCATCGACTTGCTGCGCTCGACCATGTCTCTGACATTGTTCTCGATCTTTCGTGCATCCTCAAGCAACTCATCGAGCGGAATCTCTCTGTCTAACAATTCACTGACCGCCTCTGTTGCAAAAGCTGCTGCCCTTGCATCTGGATACATGGGGTTGCAATCTGCAAGCAATGCTGTGATGTTCAACCCACGACGGTCGCCCTCGGACAACAAGTAACCTGCAACACCTGAAACGATTCCCTGTTGCATACGGGAGACACCTGCCGCAGCCAATGCCTTGCGCCCCAATGGATGACTGGAGACGCCCCAGAGGTCGCCTTCTTCCTTTTGGCCAATCTCGTTGGGCACGAGACCATCGATGATGATGAGGCGGTCAAAGCCGCCCTCTACGAACCACTTCAACACGGTCTCAGCGAACTTGACATCGTAAGCGTCAGGGAATTGGATTTCTGAGGTAAATACGCCCACGTCGTCGCCTTGATAGACGCGCACTGGGTGCTTGGGAATGGATTCCTGAACCAAAGCCATGGCGGGGAAGTTCTCATCGAGAACCGTGCCCATCTGCTCTAAATCCAAAGCGCGAATAATGTGACTAGCGGCGATCACACCGACCATGCCGGTGCTGGAGAATCCGCAGATCGCGGTTCCACCGAGCTTGGACGCATCTGCATCTCCATGCAGAACCAATGCGTAACCATCACCCACCATCGAACTCACCTTGCATCTGTGTTTCAAGAATCCACCGTTTACTCATTGAAGGCTTCCCAGTCCTCTTCGTCAGGATACTTGTACCACCATTGACCGACCTCGTCCTTCCACCATTCGACGCCTTCTTCGTCAGTGTGATAGTCCTCATCTTGGGTGTAATCCCATTCGCCTTCTTCTTCTGGTTCTTCTTCAACAACCTCACGCACGGGGGCAGGGCGGGAACCTGCTCTACGATCGACCTTTCGGGATTTGGTCATGGAGACCGAACTGGCCTTGGTGGTCAACTCATCGAGGCTACGACCGGTGGGCATGTCTTCCATGTCCGGACGGGTTCGAATTCGCTTCTTCGGTTTGGGTTGCCACTCTTCATCCTCAAACGTTTCAGCGTCCTCGTCTTCTTCCTCACGCATTGCAAGACGCAACCCGACGAATCCTAAGATGCCGAGAACCAATGCGGCGATGACGATGAGCATGAGCAGATTGCTTTCCTCTTCAGCCTCACCGGCCTCT
Source organism: Candidatus Poseidoniales archaeon (assembly GCA_045568015.1). Classification (GTDB taxonomy): domain Archaea; phylum Thermoplasmatota; class Poseidoniia; order Poseidoniales; family Thalassarchaeaceae; genus MGIIb-P. The sequence goes on from JBJLBW010000020.1 coordinate 6,740, forward strand.
CCTTGGGTGTCGCCGCCACCGTCTTCGGTTTCGTCAATGGTATCGTTGGCATGGACGAATCCATACGGAAGTAGTGTGTAATCGGAGACTCCAATCCAACCGTTTGCGGTCAGATCAATATCGACCCGGACCGTTCCATTGGATGGTACGACTCCTTCGCCCCATGAACTGGGTGAGATTGTGAAGTTCAACGACTCTCCTGAATCGATGTCAACTTCGCTGCTTGCGAGGTTGTCAACGAACAGTGGTGACGATTCACTGTAGGTGAAAGCGATGTTGGCGAAGATGGTGGCGTTGTTGTTGTTGATCAGTTCGCAGTGCATCGAATTCTCGTCAAGTTCAGCCATGGCTTGGGAACTGTTGTCATCGATGTCCCACGTTCCATCACAGATGATTTGAACGAATGTTAACTGCGGTAAATCATAGGTGCATGAATCATCGTCAACTTGCGCCTCGGGGTCGAAATTGTTGGCGTTTGAATCGGTGCAACCCTCGGGTGGTGGCGGATAGAGATCGATTCGTAGGGTCGACGGTGTAAGCGTCATCCACCAAGGGGTCACAGGTGTCACATCCAACCAACCTCCTGTAGCATAATTCACGGGGACGGAAAGAATGCCTGCCGAATCGAACTGGACCATGCCGGAGTCACCGACGACTTCCGTACCGTTGCCCAATTGCCAATCGGCTGAGAGACCATCGACATGGGATTGTTCTGCACTGGAGATCGTTGTTGCACTGACGTGAGCGGAGCCCAATCCCTCAGCATCGAGTTGAATCGATGGTGTGTTGGTCGACAGGGTGGCATCCACTGTGACAACGATGCCAGTACTATTGCTTGCAGCCGCAATCGTTTGACTTGCGGCTCCATAGGAGCCGCCCGCCCACGATACACTCACCTGACCGGAGCCACCGTGTGCTTCCCATTGGCTGACAAAGTCGGTCCAATCGATCCAACTTTGGGTGGCGAATCCAGTCAGACCGGTCACCATTGTAGTCGACCATGATTCGCCATCCATGGAGATGGTGAGGTCGACGTTTTCGTCTGCGAGGGGGACGCCTTCGCTCGACAATTGCACCGTGATTGAAAATCCAGAACCGTCGTGGAGGTGAACGCCGCTGTTTGTGCCGTCATCATAGGTTCCATCACCTGTGACGTCGAGTGTGATTAGACTCTGGCGAATTGTGTCGTTGGTGGCATGAACCGGTCCGACGGCGGTCACATTCCACCAGGCATTGTCATCACCGTCAACGGCGACCGCTGCAGCCCAGTGATCTTCCCCATCGTTGAGTCCCGAAATCAACATCGAAGTTGTCGGGTCATCACTACTGATATTGGCATACGGAGTAAGGCCTGAGGCATTGGTGAAATCACCGGTTTCAACATAGAACAACGTGTAGGCCAAATCGGATGATGGAGAGGGTGTGAATGAGAGGTTCAGCACACCACCGTCATCGTTGGGGACGTCATCCAAACTGATGACTGCGGCATCAGGTGGAGTGGTGTCGATGACTGGAGGGACGTCTGGAACATTCACTGAGATGATGTTGGATAGGTTTGAGGTGACGCCGAACTGATGGACGGAACGAACGGCATAATCCCATTCTTGATTGGTGACTCCATCGGTATCTTGGTAGCCATTGATCGGTGTTTGAGTGAGCGGGTTGTTGATTGAAATCTGTGAACCGGTTGGAGCCCGGAACAATTCGTAGTGCATGAAGTTCGTTGGACTGGTTGTGTTCGACCACATCATACTGACTTGGCTGTAATTGTAACTGTAAATCCAAAGATTCGGTGCATCTGGCACCTGAATGTTGGAAGCGCCTTCAGTCCAAGCGATACTCAGTGAGTCAAGCGTCACCGTTCCGTTTTGTGTGCAGGTGATGTTGAGGGGGATGTCGAGTGTACCTGTTCCCAATTCCATGAAGGTGTTCAGGACATTGGAAAGGTTGCCATTTGTGGGGTTGGATTCCACCACGAATGTGGCCGTATAGGACATGTTTAGAGCAGATTGCGTGATGGTCCCGGCTCCCATGCTTCGGGAGACGGGGTCCATGGTCCCCCAAGCTGTATCATAGGCGTCGTAATTGGTCGCCACAGCACCCAGTTCAGAGACGACACTGGTAATCAGTGTGCCTTCATCGAATTGGGTAAGTGGGCTCGATGAACTGGCGTAGCCCGCCATCGACATCTCCATTGTGCCGTCACCCTCTAGGTCCCATTCCAATGTGTGCCAAGCACCGATGAACAACCCTGGTGTGGCCTCGCCAGCGGCAACGATTTGCTCACTCAAACCATCTCCATCCAAATCGGCGAAGATGATGTCTCGCGGCGAGGTGTGTGGATTGAATGAAGTGGTCGTGGAATTGGCACTACCATCGCCATTGAAGGCATTCATGTCTACCGAACCGGTTTGCGTACTATCCGAACCATCCGGTGTACCCGCAAAAGCCCGGAAAACGTCTACTGTGCCATCCCCATCATGATCACCGATCGAGTAATTGGTCAGCCCCACCATGTTGGAAGTAGCTGTATTCCATGCCGTACCATTCCATGTGGCTGTGCATGCTGCTGAGGGTGTTGGGCCCATCAAGTCATCAAACCCATCCGCATTCCAATCAAAGATTTCAAACGGCCCACTTGAGCACTCGAAATTCTCCATGGTTGCAAGCCACGTGCCGGTTGAAAAGTTCCACAGCGTGTTGTAGGAGGTCATTACGTCCGTCTCACCGACAATAATCGATTGATTGCCACCGTAGAATGAACCGATGCTGATGTGGACGAAATTCTCTAGTCCAGGAACCTGATTTCCTGAAGAGACTGTGGCGGTGACGGCTGTGGTGTAAGCACCGCCGCTGAATGAACGCATTCCAAGCGTTCCATCTGCGTCGATTGAGACAAGGTCATCTTGCCCATCGCCATCCATGTCAGCGAGAAGTGCATCCTCGAACTTCTCATTCATCGTGACATTCGTCGAGTATGACCAACCATTTCCAGAAAAGTGTTGGCAAATCATGTCTTCATCTTCAGCAATGGCGAGAACATCGGTCTGGCTGTCGTTATCCGAATCCCCAAGAATCAATCGATCTGCATCAAAACAAGTTGGAATCCAACTCGTGACAATTGCCGAACCACTCCATTGTAGCCATCCGATGTGAGGCCAAATCGTTCCGTTGGCACCCATGTGATCTGGAACCAAAAAGACCGCGTCCTCTTGCCCATCTCCGTCCATGTCTCCAACGGCCAAATCGGTTACGGCTCCAATGCCGGTGAATTGAGCATCGAGATCTGGCGCAAATGCAACCGTGATGTCAGATGAGGCCATCATCGCTGATTTTGGTAAGCGCCATGCACCGGTATGTAACCAAGTTTGGTTTCCATTTGCAGATGTGGATGATGATGATGTACCACTGGTGAACTCGTTTTGTTCTCCGACATCGCCATCCCCGTTACCACCGAGGTGCCATTCGTATTGACCATCGCTGTCAACATCGATTGTGAGTTCACCAGGGGATGTGTCGGTTGAATCATAGTTCAGATGGAAGCTTGAACTGCCGATTGTAGAATTTCGATTGACACTCAAATTCACTGTTGAAGGCGATTGGGTGTTGGTATTCACGTCGACACTTGAACTGCCGTCGGCAAATGTTTCAATCGTCCCAGATGTTGGATTTGCGGAGGCGATTGGGATCGATGAGAAGCAACTCAAAACCATCAACAAGGCGAGTATCACCGAGCGCGAAGCGCTCGCTCGCGCAGGGGCGCGCGTGTGGGGCATCGGCCCTGCGGACAATATCAGGGGGTTATGTCGCCTTCGGCGTGGCGGTTGAAAAAAATCCGATATTAAACAGAACAAACAAAATGCGAAAACAAGTGAAACACCGCTTTAATTGCAGTGTGGTGATGAGAATCATAAAGTTACCATAGTAACGATTAAAATAACCCGTCTATTGGTTGGCAGTGTTCAGGTGGCGGCTTGGTGAAGGGTTCGGAAGGAGCTGGAAACAGCCGCGTTATGATCCGCGTTGGAGATGTCGAAATTGATATTTCAGGTTCTCAGAAAGAGGTGGATGCACAGATGCTGAACATTCGGGAGGGTGAGGACTGGTCAACAGCCATCGCCAGAGTCCGCAGTGTTCGGGAAACGGCGATTGCTGCTGCGATTGAAGCCGCCAAGAAAAACAACCTGCCCGAGCGCGGTTCTGCATTCCGTTCGCTGATTGAAAACAGTTCCTTGACCAAGAAACCCGACCAGGTTCTTGCAGCTATTCACTATCTACGCGATGTTGAGGGTGTCGACGATTCGCCCCCCCGCGTGTTGAAGAAACTGTTTGAAGACAGTGGATTGTCAGCACCGGACAACCTGTCTCTATACCTAAACCGACTCATCGAAAAGGGATTCATCTCATGTCCACCCAGTGCGGAAGAGAAGAACAGATACGCAGTTCTCACTCCAGAAGGGCGAGCGCACTTGGATCGCCGCTCGAGCGCCTGAGGTATTCCAATGACTGAAATCGGTCCCGACGCGGACCTTTCATTCCAGTCCTTTGTCGGTCGTGATTTGCGGGGAGTGGACCTTTC
>JBJLBW010000021.1:0-11136 GCA_045568015.1 Candidatus Poseidoniales archaeon
GCTGTCGGAGGCGGTGGCACCGTTGCCATCGGTTACAGTTGCTGTAACCATGCGCTCTCCAGCCCAATCTGCGGTAGTCTCGACTGTGCAAATGGACTGATCGCACTCGAACATGTCCATGAGTTCGCCGGATGCTGTCACTCGCTTCCACGAGTAGATCAGGCCTTCGTCAGGTGTTTCTGTGTCCATTCCTCGCGCGCGCATGGTAATCCAATCACCGATGATGATTGGAGCTTCGACCGTTGCGCCGTCACGAGCAATATCATCCAGTGTCATGTAGACGGTTGGGTTGTCGTTGATAACCTCGTAGAAGGTTGCTCGAACGTCGTTCCCACCGTTCATGTCTGTAGCATCAGATGGGTCGCTGGTTGCACTGATCATGTTCGCAGTTGCAGTGACCGTGTATCGGCCAGCCTGCAAGTCGACTTCGACACAAGCTGTCCCTTCAGCCACAGAAGGCTCCATCATACCAAGAGTTGTGTGCGAGTATGAATCCGCGGAGTCATCCAAGCACTCGTTGGCGGTTACGGATTCCATTCCTCCCATGAGGACAGAGTTTCCGTCTTCGTCCTTGACGGTGAACGATACGTCCCAATCGTAGGAGTTTGTTTGCGATGAGCCACCGTAAACTACGTTTGCAGTTAGAGTCGTGGTTCCAACGTTCAGAGTTCCTTCTGTTGCTTCGTTTTCACCGGCTGTGAGAGATGTTGTACCGATATCGTGGAAGACGTTGAAGTATCCTGCGAGGGATCCGTCGTTGTTACCGGTTCGGTCATCGTAATCGACAGTGTTCTCTTTCATGATCATCGATGGTTCTTCTTCTTCGCCACCTGGTCCGGCTCCACCGGATGCTCCAGAGTCTGGCTCGTATGAATCAAAGGTTGCTAGCATTGCAGTAATGGAGAAGCCCACTGCTGCAGTTGAGGCACCCTCCGTGCCCTCGTCACCAACAATTTCGCCATGGTAGACGTATGCTTGCTGGTAAGCCATGACAGTACGAGACTGCTGGCACGGGTTGTCTGCCGATCCTCCTGCGGTCGCACATGGGTTCTCCATCAAGTCGTTGGAGTCGGTCACAGGGCTGTCCAGATTGGACATGTTGTGCCATACATCGACCATGGTTGGGTCACCGATGACTACAGTGTACACTTCTCCTCCTGCCGAAGCCATCTCGGGAGTGCCATCTCCATCGGAGTCAAAGGATGAAGGCATAGAAGATGGTGTGCCATCGTCTACGGCGTATGCACCAGCAAACTCAACCGTCACAGTTGTTGCTCGTGGCGCCCATGATTCAGAACCGTCTGCGGTTACAGTTAGTGCGAAGTTGTGTGGACCTGCGCCCTGTACGTTGTCCGTTGCTGCACCATCAGCAAGACAGTCGCCACCAGGGCCATCTGTCCAACATAGGTCGACAATGATGTCACGATAGTGCTGGACAGTGACGCTGTAGGTCATGTCGTTGTTGGTTAGATCACTATCCATTGAACTGTCGACGTCGATTGAAATCGTTACAGTATAATCGCCAGGAACAGCTGGTGTCCATGCTAGGTCACCGCCACTTTCTGCTTGGATGCGGTAGTTTCCGCCACCCAAGAAGTCACCGGCTGCCAGCGTATTGTAGCTGCAACCAGTTACGGTGGTGGTACCGGGGCAAACGACGTCATCGAGGTTATCGATCACGGCGTTTTGATTATCGCCAGCCGGCGTAACGGTCACACGAACGTTGAATTCGTCGTGTGCGTTGTCACCATCATTGATGATGATCGGCCGGAAATAGACGGTGTCACCAACGTCAATTCCATTCCGGGTGTTACCGGCTTGGTCCACGAATGTTTCTCGTGGTTCCAAGACGTCGTGCAGATTCAATTCGTAGTCCGCACGGGCACCCGTTTCCATTTCGTTCGTATCCTTCAGCTCATCAACGAAGTCGATTCCAGCGAATAAGCTGGTCATCATCAACGCCGTGAGTACAATAGGCACAATTTGCTTCACTTTACAGTCCTCCCTCACAGTGGGTGCGTTGCCACACTCAAACTTCGTATTTAGAGTTCACGTAGGCCCAAGTTACTTTTTTAGCGACTATATTGCATTTCTTTATTAGTAATGGAACAAACGATTTGTAATTTAATTCGGGTCCCGCAGTGCCTCTGCTGGAAGGATGGAGGCGGCCTTTCGAACCGGCCACAACGTCGCCAGTAGTGTCAGAACATAAGCCCCGATGACAATGAGATAGATTTCATTCCATGGCATGATGAAGTCTGCACCATCATCCTTGAGGAAACGATCATACAGGGCATAATGGAATCCTACACCGACCAATGCCCCGTTCAGTATGCCCAAGAATGAGACCCAAGATAACTCGACGAGGAATGTGGCGACAACCATGCTTCGTTGAAATCCAAGGGCTCGTAAAATACCAATTTGATGACGACGTTCGCTGACATTGCGAATTGTAACAACTGCCAAACCAGCGATTCCAACGACCAAACCGAGTGCAAGGAAGGCTTTCAATAGCCCGAATATGGACAACACAAACGAATTTATTTTATCCCATGCAACCTCGATTACGAACACACCAACCCCTTCCTCGATCATGCCTCGTTCGATTTCGTCTGCCGCATGTTCTTGATCTGCAACCGATGTTCCATTCGGCAAACTGAACCAGACAATTTGCGGTTTGGCATCAAATCTCTCCTCGGCGAAATTGGACTGAATGTATATGCCTGGGATGAACACTGAGGCCTCCTGTTTGAGAATCCCGCCCACGAAAACCGTGCGATTGACACCTGAATTGCTGGGGTCGCTAATCAGGATGCTATCGCCAATTCCCAAATCGAGTGTCGGAGGTGTTTCGACACCACTCACCGGTTGTGGGGTAAGACTGAAGTCGACAATAACGAGGCTCTCGTCGGCCAAAACAGCGGCCCACGCATCTTCTTCTGTATCTCCAAGTTCTGTGGCCCAGACCTCCAAACTCAAGGCACCATGTTCAGTGAAATTTGAGTCAAAACCCCGTATACCTACGTTCAATCGATCACCTTCACCGTCTCCTCGTTCAGCTTTCACAACCCCGGTGTGAATGGTCGCAATCGAATCGAAGTCGCTGACATTGAGTTCCCCTAAGTCCCAATTGCCTACATCAGGATCCAGTTCACTGCTGCTGAATGCGAGAATCTCATAATCGCCCCCAGACTCATCGCCCATTTCCTCAAGATTGTTTGCCGTAATGGCTGAACTGCCCGAAAGGATGACCACTGCAAAGATGACCACTGAGAACATGCCCATGGTCATCGATGTGCGGAATGGTGTGGCCATCGGATAGGCAAGGCTGGTCGGTAAAACAGAGGCTATACGACCCGAAAGTGGAGCGAGGAGGCGGGACAGGAATCGGGTCACCAAAGGCGCAAGACTGGACAATAACAAGACGCCGGCTGCAACCATGAAAATGCCCAATATGATGAATGAAAAGGGCCCCTGCTCCCACGGTTCACTAATCGGGTCACCTTTCCATCCCCAGAAGATCATCGACAAACTGAGAATCGATAAAATCAGGCGCGGAAGCAAGACTGGGCGGTGGAAGCGTATTCCACGAACGGTGAAGTCCTCAGGCAATATACGACCGAGAATCCAGAATGCAGGAGGGACCATTGCGAGCATGAGGGTGAATCCACCCAGCAACCACCAAGCGTGACGGGTACCATCCGCTGGCGCTCCAAGGAGGTAGGCCAGACCAAAAGCACCGAGGGAAGAAAAGACAAGGAGCAACGTTACCAATATCGACCACCATGGCAAACCATCGCCGTAACGTGTGGGGATACTACGGATGGCTGCGACGACGTTCAGACGACTGATCCACATTGAGGTCGACCACAACGTTGACCATGTCACTAGGAAACCTGCTGTGAATCCAGCCAAAAGGCTCTGGAATGTCCAATCAAAGACGACACGCATCGAAAATGTGTCTTTGAAAGCTGTGGCCATGAACTCCATCAGAATCCAGGCAACAGCGATTCCTGCCAAAGCGCCGACCGCGCTTGAAATCATGCCCAAAAGGGCACCCTCTTGAACGAATAAGGCACGTAGATCACTGCGATGCATTCCAATGGCTCGAGCCATGCCCATCTCCGGTTTTCGTTCATCGGCCAACATGACGAAGATGTTCATCACGAGGAGGATGCCTGCGAAGATAACGAAGGAGCCAAAGATGAGGAATAACATGGAGAAATTTTCACCCAAATCTGAACTTGATTCAATGGCCCTAAGCTTGATTGGAGCAACATTCAAATCTGCCGAATCGAGATCTGCTTGTTCATCTGCCCATGCCTCAATGCTCGCCAAAACCGCCTCATAGACAGCGGGGTTGATCAAACCGGGACCTACGATGATGACCATGCTACGGGCCCCGGTACTGCCACCGGCCAACAGTTCTGCATCAGGGATGGACACGAGACCGAACGTCATGTCTGCAAACGAGGGTTGTCCAGGCGGTGAAGGAAGGCTAAGGGTTGCATCTTCGACCCGGAAAAGTTCACCATCCCACTGTCCGCGAATCGCAGGCAGATAACCGCGCAACCGAATCAAATCATCAGATTCCAAAGATAGCGTCTGCCCCGCCCAATCGGACACTTGAATACGACCGCTTTCGACGGACGGGAAGCCCATTGTATCACAACCGTCGCAACCGACGACCGTCAACGGCACCCTGTTCACGGAATCGATTTTGATGCGTGAGGGCAGCCTGCCGGACAAGTCCTCGCCATCCAATACAGCAACGCCTGAACCAGTGGTCACAATCAGGCGATCAGAAGTAAGGCCAATCGCCGCTTGTTCGGGATTTGCAGCCGGTGGTAAATCGATTGAGAGTGCGTTGAATTGAGATCCATCCCAAGCCCAAAGGCCTTCATCCTCAATCCAGATTACATCTTGTGAATAGGCTGCGAGTGTGCCGTTTGGAAGGCCGTGGCCCCAAGTTTCAGTCGTACTTCCATCGTCCAATAGAAAGAGGGATTGACCTTCGACGACCCATGTTGAATTGCCGTGCTCAAACAAGTCACGCCGCTCGGTTGAATCCTGTGTACAATTCAGAGCAGTTGCGTCATTTCCTGAACAGGTCTGGCTACCAAGAATCCCGCCAATTCTCACAATAATTTCATCCTCATCTACCGCCAGATCGACCCCCAATGCTGAACCATCATCGACCAGGTTCGTGACCGTCCACGTCTCAAGGCCGTCAGCAGAAGAGTGCAACCAAACGTTGCCATCGCTCTCCTCAAGCGCAAGTAAAGTGCAATTATCGAAGCAGAACGATGCCAGGTCATCGATGGAATGGGAGGAGAGGTAATCTGAATCGGGCGCACCCTCGGCCAAATCGATGTGCCGCACGCCATCGGCATGTGCAATATATGCAGATTCATTGCCGGTTAGAAGGATGTCTCGAATGGATTCGTCATCCACATCGTCGGGAGTCCAAATCCACCACTGTCCATCGCCCTCCTGCAGCGATAGGCCCGAACCGGTCGCATACCAGTCCCAGTCATCGGTTTGTTCAATCGATGAGATCGATGAAGAGGCGAGGCCTGAGACATTGAACCACTGTTGAGCGATGTTGTACAGCGGCACTTGTAACAATTCAACCGAATCAAGAGTGAATTCCGATTCGTGGACAAGTGTTGTCAGATTGTAAACTTCATTCTCCCGCAGTTGGCCGATTCCAGTGGTTCGCGCTACTGCGATCAAGCCAGATTCTGCGTCGGTTTCAATGGTGAAACCCGCATCTTCTGCAATCAAATGCTCATTCACCGTTTCTTTGATGTCTTCACGCAGTGCATCGTTTCCATCGCCTTTGACAGCAATACCAATGTGGGAAACAATCTCTTCCTTTTCCGTGATTTCTTGGGCTTGAGACAATGATGTAAACAGCAACGGTTGGCGGCTATTACGGTGACCTGTGTTGATGTCTGAAACAATGTATTGAACGGTTAGATTCGTCGTACTGCGGACAAGTCCCTCGTCCAGATCAATATCGACCCAATGGATTTCAATCAAGTCACCAATCGTGGCTGAAATACTGTCAGACATTTCTTCATTGATGACAACGTTGCCCTCTGTAATTTCCATGTAACGGATGCCGTCATCGCCGCCGATGGGCCCGAATCCACCCGCGTTGGAGTAATTCGCATCAAACGCATACCAAGTTGCCATTGGTTCGCCTAAACCTTCGAATTGAACCGAGGCACTCATCTGCATCCCTGGGCGTGCCCCTTCAACCTCGGGCCAACCGAGTAGTTCGTCGGAAATATCGCTCGCACGAGATTGGTTCCATTCGGTCCACAGTCCAGTGGTTTTGTCATTTCCTTTGATGTAGTAATCCGTGTCACCAAGTGGTGCAATGAATTGCTCCTCCATGGTCGCATCCAAACTGTCACCGATGACGAGAGATGAGGTGACGATTGCCGAACCGACGAGTAAACCGATCACCACGAGTGCGGTATTCCGTTTACGGCGGACCAGATTGTTCCGAGCCATGACAGATAAAATCCGGTGACGGCTGGAAAGTAACCATTGCAGGGATGACCATACGACGAGCCCGGCGATTAATGAAAGGCCAAAAAGTGTGAAACTACGGCCTAAGCTCCAGTCAAAATCGGACCACTGCACTGCCGCTGTGAGGGTGGCGGCGAGGAGGCTAACACAAGCCGTTAGCATCCGCTTTTCAAGTGTCCACGGACCTGCCATAGACATGGAAATACCTCCTATTCCTCTTCCTCTGAACGACGATCTTCGATAATTCGCCCATCCTGCATGACCAAAACGCGAGAGCAGCGCTCAGCGATCTCAGGGTCGTGGGTCACAAGGAGTAGTGTAACGCTGTGTTCTGCATTCAAGGTCAGCAATAAATCGATGATTTCGTCACTTGTTTGCGAATCGAGATTCCCCGTGGCTTCGTCGGCAAAGATGACCGCTGGATCGTGGACAAATGAACGCGCAATCGTGACACGCTGCTGCTGTCCACCGGACAATTCAGAGGGTAAATGCCCATCGCGTTCTCCCAAACCAACCGCTTCTAAGGCCGCAAGGGCCCGTTCACGAGCCTCTCGAGGTGAACACCCGGCCATCAATAGAGGCAACTCGACGTTTTCAACAGCTGTCAATACAGGTAAGAGGTTGAACGACTGGAAGATGAATCCCAATTGAGCGCCTCGAAGCGCTGTGAGATCATAATCGGACATCTGCGACAATGCTTGGCCATGGATTAGGACATCTCCAGCAGAAATTTCATCCAATCCTGAAAGACAATTCAGTAGAGTGGTCTTTCCACAGCCACTTGGCCCCATGACAGCAACCATTTCGCCGGGTTCCAGTGTCACACTAACCTTGCGTAAGGCTTCAACCCGATTTGTGCCTGTTTCGTATACCTTCCACAATTCACGCGCTTCTAGTACAGTCGTCATGACTCACTGTGGGTGGAGCAGGGATATAACACTCCGTCTGTAGCGGACCCCATATGAATTCGCATACGGTCCTTCTCTTCGGCCCACTGCGAGACAAATTCGACTCTAATTCAATTACGATTGAAATGCCCAAAAATTGTTCGTTGGAAGACGTCTTGACCCACATTGGAATCGGGGTTGATCTGGTTAAAACAGCCGTAGATGGAGAAATTGTGCCGATTTCGACTCTACTACCCGACCCTTGTGAAATTGCTATACTTCCACCCGTTTCAGGCGGTTGAACAGGCGGAATCTTGAATGGGGGCATTCAATCAGCAGGGTTCGGTAAGCACATGGCATTCGGCACTCAGGAACTCGTAATCGTACTCATCGCCTTCTTTGTTCTCTTCGGCGCAGAGCGTCTACCCAAACTCGCAAGAGCGATGGGGCAGGCCAAAGGAGAATTCCACGAAGGCTTGGCAGATATCAAGAAAGCAGGAGATGCAACAGAAGAAGATCTCGGGCGCGGCGGCCGCACCGAAGCCGCAGAATTGGCGGAACAGGCAGAAGATTCTGGCGTGGATGTCGAAGGGAAAACACCAGAAGAAGTCGAAGAAGAGATGGCTGATTAATCAATTGGAAAATTGAATTTCCAATTGGAAACTACATTCTCTTTAATTTCAGTGGAGACCCGCAATCTGGGCAGACATCCCCGTCTGATTGCACGGCACCACAGCCAACACAAACCAATGCATGTTTTCGGACTTCTCGAACCCCTTCTTGAACGACCCCCCGCCAAGGGTGCCCTCGGTGCTGGCAGACATTTTGCAGGCGATAATCATCCGTCACCAATGTGTGACCGGTTGAAAGGGCAAGGGCCAGTACATCCAGATCAACACGCGAAAGGCCACTAAAGTCGCCTGTTTCTTGGCTGGCCTGGTTGGCCAATTCGATTGCAGCCTGATTTGGAGTCTCAAAACGAGGCCCCTGCGATTCTAACATCATATGACGAGAGGGGGATAAACGCTCAACCTCATCCAGTTGGCTCTCAGCACAGATCCCTCCCATCAGCATCTCAAGGGGCCATGCCAACAAAGCAGCCGTATCGAGAACCTCCATGTCGGCAAGGCATCATCGGTGTAACATCAGCCTTCCGCAACTGACGATGATGGGAAAGGGTCATGCCTCCTATCTTCCGCCTTGCTCTCATGGGCCTTCTTCCATCGGGTTTCTGGTCGGCCATCGATTCCTTCGTGGAATGGGCGGCTGATCTCGGTTTACCCGGTCTTGCAATCCTCTCTTTTACAGAGGCATTCTTCCAACCCGTTCCACCTGAAGCTCTTACCTTGCCCATGTTTATTGCAGAACAAGGCAATCCAATGATGATCTTTCTGATTTGGGCAGTCGTTACACTCACCAGCGTTGCGGGTGCAATGGTCGGATGGTGGTTGGGCAGATCACTTGGACGTCCGCTGGCAGATCGATTCATCAAACCAAAGCATATTGCCAGACTAGACACACTGATTCTCCGATATGGTGATGCTGGCATATTCATCGCAGCCATCTCACCGATCCCATACAAGGTCCTCGCATGGATTGCGGGGATGGGCGAGATGGATTATCGGCGGTTTATCGTCGCCGGATTATGGGGGCGTGGCCTGCGATTCGGGATTCAAGCACTGGCCATTGGAATCTGGGGTAATGAGCTGTATAATGCCCTCACAAACCCTGTGGTGTGGATTGCACTAAGCGTGGTGCTAATCGCTGTTTCCATACCCGCCAAAAAGTGGTGGGATGGCCTACTTGATGAGGAAGAATGACCGAACCCCTCATCAACCCGATTGACCGCGGGATGTTTGTCGCTCGTGTGGTGTAGCCAGGCCCATCATGGTGGGTTTTCATCCCGCTGACCCGGATTCGAATTCCGGCACGAGCACTTTTCTACCGCCTCGACTAGGCAACCTCATGGCGGATTATTGCGAGGCGATCGTTTGCCATTGTGGATACAGAGGTATGGCCGTCCCCCGGCGACAACATATGGAATGTCCACAGTGTGGTCATGTCGTCGAAGCGTGTTGTGAAGGCGCCCCACTTTGGGAATGATTACTGTCGCTCCCTGTAGGATGCGAGTAACCCGCTCAGAAGTATACCGAGGGCAATTCCAACCCTGATCCCTTGTGTATGCGCTCCTTCTCCGGCTAAATCACGGAAGGCGAATGCAAAAGCGACCGTGATCGGACCACCCAAGAAGATGAAACGGAGAAACCACTTCGTTACAGTAGGAGCGTTTCCGATGGGTCGCAAGGTTACTGAGCCCTTCTTCAACAACAATTCCCAATTCAATTCACTGGTCACCTGGCGAAGTCTTTCAATCACCATGGGGCGGATTTTGGGGACGGTCTTTGAGTGCAATCCACGACCGGTGATGATTCGGATTCTCCCAATCCAATCACGTGAATTGATGATGCTCTCGATAATGGCTCGAGATTGCTTCAAATCTAAGTCGTGCAAGTCCACGCTCAAAACTCCTCGGTCTCGGCGCACGTGGCTGGCAATCGTCCAAGGTTTTTCATCAGCCCAAGGGAGGGATGCTGCCGCTTCTTCAATGGGGTGCAATAGCATCTGCAGACGATCGAGGGGGTCGATATCGACCGTGGCTTCTGATAAACGTCGATTGCGCTCAACATAACGCACCGATGTGTAACTAAGAATCACGACTGTGGTGGAGGCACCAATCATCACACCGATTCGAAGAGACGTCTCAAGATTGGAAACGTCCATCCCACTTGCGAAGATGTGCATGAAGAATGACATGGTGCCAATCATCAACCCAAGGACGGTGGACAGGGAGAACAAATCCCTCACCCTCAGTTCGGTCATGAACTGGCCATGATGCTACCGGCTATGAAAGGGGCGGCGGAGAACGCGATGGGAAGCACATTAGAAGCAAGTCGATGTCGGGCCGGCATGGAACCGCCCTACCGCAATGGAATCGGTGACCGCAGTAGGGAAATCAAGGTCAGCCGATGGGTTTTCGGCATTGCAGGATTCTACTGTATCTCGATGTTTTTGGTTCCTTTCATGATGCCTACAGATTCTGTCCCAGAACTATCGGGTCGAGCGAATATGTTCGATTACACCTCCGATGATTCATGGGGGAACTACGATCATTCGGAGAGTGGGGAAATGGGCCATAACCAAAGTGCCCACGGAGGTACTTTCTCTTGGTCGGAATTGAATCCATACTATGCCTTCGTCTACGCCTTTGGAGATTTGAACTGTCATCAGAAATACGAACGTTCGTGGACGATAAATGGTAACCAAATGCCTGTTTGCGCTCGCGATGTTGGCATCTTTTTCGGCCTTGCGTTAGGGGGTTGGTGGTTCTCTAGAAAGGGACTCAATCGCTGGACGATTCGTGACTCCTTCCTGACACTCTTCCCCGATTCCATGACGGCTCCACTCTACATCAAAGATCGACGGTTGTCCACAATGTTCGGAATCGGATTGCTGTTCTGTTTACCGGTGATTCTCGATGGTGGTATTCAAGCGATTACATCATACGAATCAACGAACCCAGTTCGTGTTCTGACCGGCCTGCCGTTTGGATTCATCATCGGATGGTATCTCTGCGCAAGTTTGTCCTCAAGGCCTGAAAAGTTTGGTTTTGATGCTAGCACAGTTCAACTCCCAGCCGGCGCCCGCT
>JBJLBW010000022.1:0-11091 GCA_045568015.1 Candidatus Poseidoniales archaeon
ATTGACACCGTGAAGCAAGCAGAAATCATGGCTGAACTCAGGGATTTCTATGGTTTACCTGTAGACGAATCCTTCGTACTAAGTGAGCATCCGACTTTGAATCACATGATTGCTTATCTTGGTCAAGGAGAGGGCGAAGCCCCGGTAGTAGAACCCATCCAAAGTGAACCTTTGGAGCCTCAACCAGAACCTCGCACCACCAAAACCGAAAGCGAAACAATTGGAGTTAGGAGATGGCAAGTCGAAGTTGAAGAAGCGCCCCCTGAAGCCACCACTCCTTTGGAAATTGATGGCAAGGTGATTGCCGTAACAGATGATCCGTGGGGGGTTGCGGACACCCTCTGCCATATCTTGGAAGCTGCGGGAATAGACACGGTTCGAATCATGCTTGATCCAAGTATTGTTTCCAAGGTCAAAATTGAGAAAGATGGCCCGGTCGATATCGTTCGTGTAGATCCGGGGAACCATGAGCAACTTGCTGAAGTCAGTGCTCACCTTGCAAAGGTTGGAGATGTTGTGGCCTTGCTTCACTTATCTCCACTTCGACTTGCAGGCGTGGGCTGGGAGACTCAGACCCAAGAAGCCCAACTCACATCCACCACACATGGGTTGTTTGGGTTGTTGAAATCTCTTGACCCCCACTTTAGTTCAATTGAAGATGGTACCGTGATGTCTGTTAGTGCTATGGATGGTCGCCACGGTAATGCGAGCAGCCGGTTCAATGCACTTGCAGCGGGAGCCCATGGCATCATCAAGTCCTATGCCAAAGAGAAGCCGCATTTGCGCTGCAGGGCCGTGGATATTGACCCAGAATTACTCGCCGATCCAACCGCTCTTGCACACCAAATTTGGGCGGAAGCATTCGGCCGTACCACCCCCTTAGAAGTAGGTATTTCACGAGATGGAAGTCGCTGGGCTTTACGTTTGTATGAGGAAGACATTGTCGATGAAATCCAACCGCTTCAATCAGATGATGTATGGGTTATTTCCGGCGGTGGCGCAGGTGTCACCGCTCGCTGCGTTGTTGGTGTATCCGAACAAAGTAGGGATGCCGGTGCAACATTCGTCCTCCTTGGTCGTACTCGGCTTGATGCCAGTTTAGAGGAATGGTTGCAGGATGATGAATCTGCATTACAGGAGCGGAAGATGAATTTGCGAGAAGAAATGATTGCGAATAGCGAGTCTGGAAAAGTCACCATGGTCGAATGGGAACAAGAATGGAATCAACAAATGCGTAGTTTGGAGATTCACAGAACCATGCGGGACATCCAATCTTCTGGAAATCGAGCGTTGTATGATGCGTGTGACGTGACGAATTCAAAATCAGTGTCCAAAGTTTTGGCTGCAGTTAGAAAAGAATGTGGTCCCATCACCGGTATTGTTCATGGGGCAGGTCTTGAGGATTCAAAGCTGGTTCCAGAAAAATCATGGCAAACATTTGCAAGCATTATTTCCGTGAAAATCGATGGTTGGAGGGCCCTCATCGATGCACTCGGAGATGAACTTGATCAATTACGAGTAATGTGTGCATTTACCTCAGTAGCGGGACGATTTGGAAACGGCGGCCAAGTCGACTATGCCGCCGCCAACAATATTCTGGATGCGGAGATGTGCCGAATCGCCCATCATGAGGACGCCCCAAGAGCTGTCGCCATCGCTTGGTCCGGCTGGCGTGATGTTGGGATGGCAACCCGAGGCTCATTGGAATCCGTATTCCAGCAGGCCGGAATCGAAACAATTCCTGTTGAATCAGGAGTTGAGATTTTCGTTAATGAGATGCTAGGCGGGGGCAAACGCCGCGTGGTGGCTGCAGGTACCTTGGGGATATTGGACAATGAAGATTGTAAACGGGGCCCTCCACAAAAATTCCCTGCCGATACAGCAGGTGCCCTTTCAGAATCGGAGAGGTTCCCATTTGTGGATCGAATACTGAATCATGACCTATATTCTGAAATTTTGACAGAATGCACCCTCTCGACAGATCGGTTCCCATTCCTAATCGATCACTCAATCGATGGGACGCCCTATCACCCAGGAGTGATGGCGATGGAGATGTTTGCTCAGAATGCCCTCTTACTCTATCCAATGTGTATCCTTGAAGGATTTTCGGAAGTCAAATTTGGACTTCCACTCAAATTAATGAAGGATGAAATCCGCGTTCGTGTGAAAGCCGAATACTGTGACCAAGATCAAAATTCCTTGTTCATCAAATGTCACATAGAGAGTGATTTGGTTAATTCGAAAGGGGAAATTTTCGGCGAACCCCGTATTCATCACGAAGGCATAGTCCGTTTGCTCAAGGAAGGGGCGGAACGAGATACAGAGTTGGCCTTCACGGGTTCTCCTGGAAGGGGCAAAGCCTCGTTCCAACCCAATTTCATCTATGACCGGTTTTTCCACGGCCCTCGGTTCCAAGTTCATGGTGGGCTGATTAAGGGGGTGTCAGAAGGTGACGATTTCGGAGCAGATGGGATTGCCCTTCTACGCAATCAATTGCCTGAAACCAAATTGTTTGAGGAGGAACCAGCCCTTCTTGAATCGCTTCCGATGCTCATAGAGGCCTGTTTCCAGAATGCTGGCTTGGTCGCAATGGAAATCGATGGAATCTCCAGCCTTCCTGTGGGAATCGATGAATGCGAGGTCCTCAAAGTACCGGCAACTCGTGATGAACTCCGGGTTAGGAGTTATCGTCGAAATCAAGAGGAAGGCGGAATTACAGTTCACGATGCCATGGTATTTGATCGAAATCAGAAACCGATTGTCTCACTCAAAGGCCTCAGACTCAAGGGTATGGCCCCCGTCCCTGAAGATTTGAGATTCGAGTTAAAAAGAAAAGGAAAATAGCAATTGAAAAATCAATTTTCCAATTGAGGAATTATCATGGAATTTTGGCATCCTTTCGGTTTGGTATCGCCTCTTCCTCTACCCGAAGGTTGTGGAGTGGGGGAGGTGATTGCAGTGTGGATGCCAGTTGTAGAATCTCGTCCCGATGCCCCTATTCCAATTTTGACCAATGTACCATTGGTTGATGCATTTGAGGCCACCACCTTCGCCACTGCAAAGCGCGCACATGAGCACGCTTCTGCTCGTTACGCCTTGGCCACACTCCTCAGAGATATTGGCTTCGACCCTTTGGATCTTCAAATCGTGCGCGACGAGCATCGCAAGCCCAGTTTGGTATGGAAAGATGCTGAAGCCAGAATTCGTGCGGGCGGCCCCCTAAGTCCAAAGTTGCCAGAGATTACACTTGGTCATTCAAACGGTGTATCGATTGCCGCGGTATCTCTCAATGGTACCTCGATTGGAATTGATGCTGAGCCGCTGGGTGTACCTCGTGCGAGGAACCTGTTGACGATGATGACCTCTGGTGAAGAACTCCAGTATCTAGAGCAATTGTGGGACATTGATGAAGGGGAGGGTATGCAAGAAGCGATTCGTACGTGGGTCGTCAAGGAGGCCATACAGAAAGCGTGTGGTCTGGGGATGCATGTCGCGCCTCAATCCTTCTCTGTTCTGAATTGTGATGAGGTCGTTATCTCACATGATTGCCACGGCTTTCGCCTTGAAGTACATCATTGGAGGGAATTGCTCGATGGCCGTCCATTCAGCTTCGGATTTTCAAGATTAATCGAAGCAGTGTAGTTTATTCCTCTGACTCAATCGATCTTCCACCCAAGGCGAGAAGAAGTCCTGGGACAAAGAGCATAGTGAGTACACGAATCATCGTTTCGACCTTAACATCGAATGCCAAAGCCCACAGTGGTGCGACAGCTGGCATGAAGATGAAACACATGCCGATTCCGACCTTTCGAGCCCAGTGCATGGTGGGTGTCGACAGCATACACTCCTTGAATTTGCGGGAGTGGGCGGACCGAATTGGATAAGACTGAGGCGCGGCCCCCGTCAATACATCGCGGATGTAGTGAAGGGGTTATCACCTGAGGTTTCCAACCTCATGTCACGGGTTCAAATCCCGTCGTCCGCACTTCTGAATCGACTACTGACGCATTGAAAAACCACCGACTTGAGCCGATGCCAATGTCCCAGGGAAGACATGACGTATCCATCGGCAATACAGCCGAAGATGGGGATGATGAAGACCCTCAAATTCTGGGTCGAAGAATCTGGAGAATTTTCCCTTATGTCCGACCATATCGCCGTCGAGCGGCAGTAGGCATTTCGACCAACATGTTTGCTCGCGTCTTCGATTTAGTGCCATTTATTTTCATTGGATTTGCTGTGGATTATTACAGTGGAATCTCAAAATCCGGAGGTCGCCTCGGTGATTTTAGAACATTTCTGGATGAGAATTTGTTGCTTCATATCAGCGACGATCAGGCCATATCTTATGGGGTTTTGATTTTCCTTGGGTTTGCAGGTTTGGCAATTTTTCAAGGGATTTCAGATTATTGTTGGCAAACACTGGGATACATGGTTCAACATGATCTGAGATTGGATGCGACCCAAAGTTTGATTCGAATGGAAGCATCATATTACGACCTGAGACAAACAGGTGTCTTGATGTCAGTTTTATCCTCTGACGTCAATCAATTGGAGGATGTCATCTCAGATTCTTCCACCTCGATTATCCGAATTTTCACCACATTCATCACTGCATTTGTCATTCTAATGATGATGTCTTGGAAATTGACAGCAGTACTCTTTGGGCCACTGGTTCTCATTTTCCCAATGGTGTATTTGTTCTCAACTCGCGTTCAAAGGAAATATCGCAAACAAAGAGAATCAACAGGGGGGATTAACGCAGTACTTGAAAATGTCATTTCCGGTATCGCGGTTGTTCAAGCATACAATGCACAAGAATGGGAGATATCCCGTGTCTCAAATGAGAGTGAAGAATATCGGGACGAGGCGATTGGAGCCAGCCTTGATCGAAACAGATTCATTCCTGGTCTATACGGTGTCGCAGGAGTTGTTTACGGTCTACTTGTCTCGGTCGGTGGCTGGTTGATGAAAGAGGGTGATATCTCAGTTGGTGCCTTTACCACGTTCCTCTTAATCATGACACGTCTTTCGATGCCACTATTCATTTTTGGAATGCTCGTCAATCAATTGCAACGTGGCGAAGCAGCAGCACGCCGCGTGTTCGCGATGGTCGATTTAGAACCAAGTATCGTCGACAAAGAAGGCTCAATCGCCCTCGAGGGTCCCATCGACAATGTTGAGTTCCGAGAAGTACACTTCACATATCCTGGAACAGATACCCCGGTGTTGAATGGAATCTCATTCAATGTTGGCCAGGGGGGTTTCCTCGGAGTCATGGGCCACACCGGTGCTGGGAAATCAACAATCTTGAAATTGATTCTACGCTACTACGAGCCCGATTCTGGAGAAGTATTGGTGAATGGCCACAACATTCAGGATTTAACATTGGATAGCGTTCGTGAACAGATGGGATTCGTCAATCAAGACCCGTTCTTGTTCTATGGTAGCATTCGCGACAATGTAGTCTATTCACGGGAGGCCAGTCAAGACGAAGTCGAATCGGC
Source organism: Candidatus Poseidoniales archaeon (assembly GCA_045568015.1). Taxonomy (GTDB): domain Archaea; phylum Thermoplasmatota; class Poseidoniia; order Poseidoniales; family Thalassarchaeaceae; genus MGIIb-P. The sequence goes on from JBJLBW010000022.1 coordinate 5,508, forward strand.
ACTTCTCTTGTCTGGTGCTGAAGAGTTTGTTACCACTATGGAGGATGGTGTCGACACACTGGTCGGGGATCGTGGTGTGATGCTATCGGGTGGACAGCGTGCTAGGATTTCTCTAGCGCGTGCCATGCTAAAGACACCCAGCCTACTCATTCTCGATGAAGCCTCAAGTGCATTGGATGCAGAAACAGAACGCCAAATCCAGTCAAATTTGCTTGGAACAGGGGGGACTCGGACGACCATTGCAGTCGCTCATCGCTTGTCGACAATTCGAAATGCCGATGAAATTCTTTCAATGGTTGACGGAGCGGTTGTTGAGCGAGGTACACACGACACACTTGTGGCCAACAATGGCGTATATTCCAGTCAATGGGCAATCCAAACAGGAGCTCTTGGAGAGGAATAAATCAATGTCTGAAATCGACTGGATTCAAATTGAACCTGGGACTGCTTGGTTGGGTGATCAGCGCGGGGCCCTAATCCATGCAGGAAATGGCCCCCTGCATGAAATTCGAATCGATAACCAATTTGAAATCAGTTCAGAACCGATTACATTTGCTCAGTGGAAACGATTGACTGGACAAGCGGTCGCTGGTGAGGATTCTGGGAAACCCGTGAATCGCCTGACACCATTGATGATTGAAGCGGGTTTGATTGGCGTCAAAGGCGACCCTCATCCACCTTCTGAGGCGGAATGGGCTCTCGCTGCAAAGCAGGGCGCCATCGGTTTAGGGGGTGTCCAAGTTGAGGTCCTAAGTGATCGCCCCCCTCGTAGTGGCTATTGGGGGGCTCCTTGCGATGGCCGCCCTTGGGTTCCATCCGTTCGAGCAGGAGGTGTTTCTGATCACACAGCTCATACAACTCGTGTCTGGAAAGGAACTGGTACCATGAGAGGAGCAACACCACGGGGTGTTTCACGCCCTCAGATGGGATTCAGATTGGTTCGTTCAACAGCACCTGAGGTTGAATTGAATATGCCTCGCGCCCCACCACAGAAAGAACTCATCATTCGTGAATCCATTATCGCTTTACTGATTGGAATCGTACCGAGTTTCACTTGGGCTTACTTCAATGCAAGCGCCCGCTATCTTTCAGAGAGTTGGCTCAATATTGCTGTTGGAGGTATTTTCTTCTCATTGATGACGGCTTTCTTATGGCGTCCGAAAACACGTTCTTATTCAATTCAGGATGATAAAATGCGCAGAGATTAGGATCGATCTTTGTCATCGATTTGTAATCCCGCATTCTTGGAAAAGTAGATTCTCCACCATGCGGTCAATACACCCCATCCGTATGACCAATGCATCAGGAATGTCATCAAAGGCGCCAACAAAACGGTTGGTAATGTACGCGAGGGAGATGTACCCAGAGCGGCGCCAAACCAGCATAACGCCACATATAGGCCTGCGAGGCTGATCGGTAGATGTACCAACGTCCGTTCCAGCCCCATCGGTACAGATTCCAGAGAAATGTCCCATACATTTGGCCACGACAATCCACCATTGACGGCCCCATAGAAAAATGCGGCTAACGCACCGATTACCAACAGTGGAAACATACCAACTGCGGTATGGCTCCACGATTTCATTCCAGGATGGATTTGACTGGCCAAAATACGAACAAGTCCGTAATTTCGTATTTGTTTTCGAACTCGACCCGGATTTCTCCTTCGATGCCACATGATGGCATCTCGGTCTTGCCACAAACGATGACCTGCCTGCTCAATTCTGTAATCCATCATCGCGTCTTCACAACCGATTGCCCCATCATCAAAACCTCCGACATCATCGAGAACGGATTTTCGATAAGCAGCATTCACGCCGGGTAACTGTGCGGCAGGTGTTAGTTGTTCATCACCTCGGTTTCCATAATTGGTACCTGCAGTGACCCATTTGGAACAAAATGTCACGTCTATGACCCGTTGCCAAAAAGTCGATCGTTGATCGGGAGGGGTAAAATTAGGCCCCCCAACTCCAGAAACATCGTCTTGGTCAAACCAACGAACTAGATTGGCGACCCAATCTTGTGGAACCCAAACATCGTCATCGGTGAAAAGTACGAGATCACAATCGATTGATTTGAGTGCCACATTGCATGCATCCGCTCGCGTTCGACTACCTTCATCGTCAATCCAAGTGGCTTTTTTTGCATTGGCAACAACCTCGCCAGGGTCTCCTGTTGGCCCTACAATGGCAATTTCTAATGGTCCATCCCAAGTTTGGTTGGATAGACCTTCAAGGGCAATTTCCAATTCATCCGCATTGCGAAGTGTGGGGATAATCACGCACACCTTTGGACTTGCCATGCTCTACGCGGGTTCACGCATCGCCTTCAATTCTTGGTGCGAGGAAGTAGACACAACGCCCAGCTCCGTCAGCAAAATCAAATTCCAACCGAAGGGGGTGGTTCTCATTGAAGAACAAGGTCACGCTGTCCACAATCGCTTCCATCCGCTTGGCCATTGGGTAGAGTAGAGATAGGCTGTATTGGCTCTTGACAGGACCTTTACAGGCAAGATCTTCCAATTCTCCAGCATCATAAGAGACGTTCACAGTGTCGGTGTCTCCACTAACGTTGACTCCGAAGGATTGCGCATTTAGTGAAATTGTCGCCAAATCACCAACTTGTTTTGCCGCTCGCAAAGCTCGACTGAACTTGATTGCTGAGAGTTTTACCGAACTGGTCAATTCAACCTCGGGGACCTTTGGTTCAAGCATGGTCGCTCTGTCCAATGGACGTATGGTTCGATTGATTTCTCCCACTTGGATGTTGACACGACCATCATTTTCGTCGTAAGCCATTTCGATGAGGTCGCCGGCTTCAGCCAATCCAATCAAATCGTGCAACTTCTTCAACTCAAAACCAATCGTACATGGTTCACATTCCCACGCTTCAAAGGCCGCAGCATCAATTTCCATCCGCACCATTGCGACATGCATTGCGTCAACAGCTCGGACCTCAATATGACCCTCTTCAAATTTGAATTTAGCATCCTCAACAAGAACTGTAAGGATGTCTACGATGTTCCTCATCGTGTCTTGTTTTGCTGTGATATTCAACATGGGACCACCATACTCACCAACTTCTGGGCAAAGGGGGCTAAAAAGGGTTGACTTCAGAACACCTACGGTGTTTGTAGCGAAATCAGTACTCACGCCATCCGTGTGTGCATTCTTTACAGGTCAGAATTCTCGTCTCTGGTTCATCGGATGATCGTGTTTGTTGGAGTTCGGCAAAGACCTGGTCAGAATCACATTTTGGACAGATGTACGTATTTGTTGTGAGGACACCACGCATTTGATCCGCATCTTCAATGACCCTACGGTCTCTCGTTTCAGACTTGCTGCTAGAGGTGGCTTTGGAAATATCAACCTCTTCATCGCCGATCTGAATTTTGTTCTCAGCAGCGCCGTGATAGCCACACTCATAATTGGGGCATTTGATTCTCCCTGCAGGGTCTGGGAATGCTAATGTTCCACATTCTGGACAGAACATGGGACCAGCCGCGAAATCATAGCACTTGAATCCTACCTTCGGTATACTCTCCAATATATCGTTCCGCACGGACTTTGAAGGGGGGGGGCCTGCGTTAACTGTGAAACTCGTTTGGGACTGGCGATTTGCCCGCGTCTATGATGGGAATGGTAACGTTGTAGACGAGTGTATCTGGGTTGGAAATAGGACCTCTGACGCGCTGGCTGATCGATTGGCCCTACTCATGCGGGGTCGAATGACTATCGAAGCCCAAACTTTGGCGGACCGTTTTCCTGATTGCATAGCATGTCCGTCGATTGAAGAGGATTCTTGGCCAGAGTTGGATACTGATGAATCGGTATTATTGCAAGATGCGTCGGTCAAACTCGCGGAACGCGGAGTGTCCGAATCAGCATCAGACCCCGATTCCCGCCTCGAGCATTTGGTCCAAGCCACTGAAGAAATGCGAAGTGCTCACAATACATTGGAATCGCGAGTCGTAGAATGGGCGGGACTTTTCCTTCCAAGTCTAGACATCGATCAACATCGTAGCCGAATCGCTCCCGCAATTTCCAACTCTTCAAATCTACAAGAAATTGGAATCACCTTAGACACCCTACCCGCTGAAGCTCAGATTGGGCCAAAGGAATGGTCCGCAATACATTCATTGGCAACATCGACAATGAAATTGGCCACAGATGTGAATCGCATGGAAGAATCTGTGAGAGAACTATCTGAAATCTATTTGCCATCTCTTTCCTTGTTGCTGGGGCCACTCCTCGCCGCAAAACTTTGTTCAACGGCTCATGGAAGAGCAAGACTGGCCCGCCTACCTGCGAGTACGATTCAAGTCCTCGGCGCTGAGAAATCCTTCTTCATGCACCTTCGTCAAGGAACACCTTCTCCCAAGCACGGTCATATTTTCCAGCATTCTTGGGTTTGCAGGAGCCCCAAGTGGACCCGAGGCGCCATCTCTCGAATGCTTGCAGCCAAGGCAGCCATCGCCATACGAGCCGATCATTTTGGTGGGGAACCTTGGACTTCTAAACAAGTCTCTGAGATCGAGAAGAAAGTCGGCGAGATTCGTGCACGTAAGAGCAAGAGGTGATTCGATGAAATCATTCTCAGACAGGGTCGAAATTCGAGGGCGTAGTCTGTGGTCCCGCAATGCGGTCAAAGGGGTCAGCTTACGTGGAGAGCGGCTGAAGAGAGATGGCCGGAAGGAATGGAGACAATGGAACCCCCGCGCATCAAAATTGGGTGCAGCGTTACTCAAAGCGTCACAATCTGGTCTTCTACCCGAACATGGCTCAACTTGTTTGTATCTCGGTTCAGGACATGGTACGACCATCAGCCACTTGCATGATCACGTTTGTGGAGCGAAAAATCATCTCAATGGCACAATCATCGCTGTTGACATTTCATCAAGATGTATGCGCGACATGATTCGCTTGTCTAAGACACGCCCAGGCATCATCCCGGTGTTGGCAGATTGTCGCCAAGTTCAGGAGATTACCCCCTTCCTTTCTCGCAGGGTCCCATGGTTATTTCAAGACGTATCACAGTCTGGTCAGGTAGAGATGTTCATCGAGGCATGCCATCTGTTTCTAGAGGCGAATGGAACGGGTTTATTGTCCCTTAAATCTGCGAGTGAACGCGACACTGGAAGTGCATTTGGTCACGCCGAGACAGCACTATTGGAAGCTGGATTTATGCTGGTTGAGAAGATTGATTTGTCCGGCTGGGAAGAACAACACATCCTATTCCATGTGGTGAAATAATGCCGGAACTCCCCGAAGTCGAAACGGTAAGGCGTGGCCTCTTGGGATTGGTAGGTAAAGAAATCCTTGCGGTAGAATTGAACCGCGCGGATTTACGATTCCCCTTCCCAGATGACATGGATTCGATCGCGGGTCGTAAAATAATCGACATCGATCGTCGTGCAAAATATCTACTCATTCGCTTGGAAGGCGACTTAACTTGGCTTGCTCATTTGGGGATGACTGGTCGCTTCGGGCGCGTGTTAGAGGGGAAGCACGACCACGTCGTCATTGATTTTGTAGACGGTACTCGATTGGTTTACACCGACCCCCGTCGATTTGGCATCATGGAT
>JBJLBW010000023.1:0-10924 GCA_045568015.1 Candidatus Poseidoniales archaeon
TATCCTTGGACTGCCTTGTCTTTGTCCCCTGTCATGAACATGAACCATAACGGGCGGTGTTTAGGCTTGGTGCAGGGTGATGCTTGAATACGGGCATCAATAATCAACGGCTGATGTCCGGTGATTGGGACAAGCCCATCGAGAACTCAATCGATGGAATCCGTCATGGAATGACTCACTTCGATGGTGTGGAATTCGACCTTCGATTGACGATGGATGGGCAATTGGTCCTATTCCACGACAACCACCTCTCCAAGGAACAAACCGAAACCCTCGGAGGGACGAAATGGACCGAAGATCGAACTGCAGAAGAGTTGGCAGAATTGGGCATTGAAACGTTTGAGAAATTGTTGGCGGATGATGTGTTCACGCATTCTTGGCGAGAGCACGGCAAAGTTGCGTGTGTTGAACTGAAGATGCCGCACCCCAATTCGAAAATTGCAGGTTCGGTGAACCCGAAGAAACGAGGAAAACACGCTAGGACCATGGCCAAATTGGTTGACTCGATGCTCAATGAGGTTGGATTACAGCAATCCAATGTGGTGTTGATTTCGTTCAAGCGTCGATTCCGTCACGCGTGCGCGCGCGCGAACGTCAGATGGCCTGTGGCCCAACTGCAACCGGCCATCCCAGAAATCGGTAGCCGGCGAGTGAAGCGATTTCTGACCTTGCCATCGTTCATGTGGCTATCACTGGCGTTCCATCTGAAACACCAGAAAATGGTGGGGGCACCAATCCTTCCCTGTGCATTGGAATACGTGTATGGGGCAACCCGACACATTACGCTCGGCCGGACATTTGGATTGACCGGATATACTGGTCGAAGGCTGAACCGACTTCGAAAGGGATACCAAGCCTATGTTTGGCCCGCCCCCATCGCGGTGGAAGATTCTCTTCATCAACTCGGGTTGACCGGGATGACCGATGACACATCACCAGAAACTGTCACCCACCCGAATGGTGGGGCAAGGTGGACACGTTGGGCCTGCCAACCTCTCGACCCTGAGCGACAAGCATTGTTGCAAACCGCTGATCCTTCAGATCATTCAGCTCTAATTGAAGAAGCCACAAGAGAGGCCACACCGTGGCATGAATTGACCGATATTGAACGAAGGGGATTCCTCTCAATCTGGAGGAAACGATGGAATTGGGAGCGCGATGTCGATGAATTGGCCGGAGATTCAAGTCCACAGACGATGCCATGGGAAATGAGTCGACTCATTGGTCATCGAGGATGCGGTAAGGATTTCGCTTAATCGAGACGACGAATTGTCGGATCTGCGGCGTAATACTTCGGTCGGTAGATGGGAGTGCCGCGACCGCCTCGAGCATTTCTCTCATCGAGAATTTGGGCAGCGATTCCAGCGACTCGCGCCCAGCCAAAGAATGTGGTATAGTAATCGGGTTTGTGGAATCCAACCGCATTGAGAAGTGTTCCTGATGCAATGTCTACATTCGCATTTGGATTGCTAATCTTGGGGTTTTCACTAAGAACCCGTGGAGCGACAACTCGCAATGTCTTGACAATCTGGAAATTTTTGTCATCCGGGCAGATTTCTTCACCGAGTTTGAATTGTGCAGCCGCCCTTGGATCCTCTGCGCGCAATACGGCGTGCCCGAATCCGTAAATGGGGCGACGAGCAGCCAATTCCTTGCGCACAAAGGCCTCAACTTCGGCCTCCTCTGAGGTGCCGATTCGCTGAACGAACTCAAGGCAGGATTGATTGGCTCGACCGTGCAGTGGACCCGATAGAGCATTCATTGCACTGGAGATCGATGCGTAGAGGCTTGCCCATCCGCTGGCCACCGCTTTGCCTGTAAATGTGGAAAGGTTGCCGCCGCCGTGGTCCATGTGAAGCACGAGGAACACCCTGAGGGTTCGAGTCATGCGCTCTGCATCTGCTCCTTCCATTCCGAGTAGATGAACGAAATTTTCGACCATTCCTCTCGATGGTTCACTGGCCACTTCTGGGAGACCGCGGCCTCCTCGCAAACGGAAGATGGTCGCCATCAGTTCTGGCATTCGCGAGATGAGGTTGAGGCCGTCTGCTCGAATGTCGCCTGTGGTTTCTGCAACACCGAGTGCCTGAATCCCAATGCTCAACCAATCCATCGGGTGGCCTGTGCTGGGAGTTAGAGATTCAAGGACGCGAAGAGCGCCTGTCGGCAGGCGCTCGGCGCGCTGTGCGAGCTCATGGCGGAAGTCCTGTGATTCCTGTCGATTGGGCAATCGCTTCTCGAATAGTAGGAAGATGACGTCTTCGGGATCCATGTCAGCCAAATCGCCGACAGGATAACCGCAGTAATGCACTCCTTTCTTGGGGTCGACGAATGAAGTACGGCAAGTTCCGACGGGGATTCCACGTAGACCTGTGTCCAAATGGTCCTCGGTGACCTCAAAGAGGACTTCCTTGCCGTTCTCTTCGCTCATGCTGACTCCTCGCCTCCGGCGAACGGAGGGTTCGGTATAAGGGCAAGGGTTGGGTGTATAACACCCAGAATATCGAAAACTGAGAGATAGGTCGCACGACCATGGCCAAACGGCAACCGTGGTATTCCGATGGCGTTCGATTTGAATGTCAACCGGACTGTGGGAAGTGCTGTGATCAACCAGGTGGCGTTGTATTCTTGGCCCCACATGATGCTGAACGTCTTGCAAATCATCTTGACATGGATGTACAGGATTGGTTGGATCGAGATTGCACAAGGAGTCAGAATGGGCGCTATGTCTTGCGTTCACGCCCCGAAGATGAGGTCTGCATCTACCTCAATGAGGACAAAACCTGCAGTGTCTATGAGGCCAAACCGGATCAATGCTCAGCGTTCCCATGGTGGAATGAAAATATGGCTTCAAATCGATCTTGGCACAAAACCGTTCATCTCTGTCCAGGACTCAGGCAACCGGGTTCCAATGTGGTCCCATTACCAGTCATCCAAGATCACTTGGATAAGGATCGTGTTGCTGAGAAAGGTTTCAGGGAATGGGATTAGGGACTAGGACAGTTATCCTTGAATACCCCTGTGATAATTGGTTGATTGAGAGATATGGAGAACGGACCCAAGTTCACCTTGATTGGATCTGGAATTGTTCTCATAATTGCAATCTTGGTCGCCATCGTTGGTTTGGTGGACATCGAAGAGATTGATGTTGAAGCGAAGGCGTCTTTCAAGGGGACTGAAGGGCCCATTGAAGTCGTCGAAGGTGGAACGTACACCGTTTTTGTCAATGACGAATTCACCTGCGAGGAGACGACAATATCCGTGAACGATGGAACTTACGAATACTTTGAAGCCGATTGTGACTCTAATTTGGATGAAAAAGGATGGAGAGCAATAGGGTTGTTTTGGTCAGATGTAAATGGGGATTTGAATGTTCAATCAAATCATGAAATTCTGATTATTGACGACATTGTGTATTTCGAAGAAGGGGGTGCTGAGTTCTTCGGTGGTTGTTGCTTTGTTTGTATTGGCTTGATCGGCCTCATCGCAGGTGCGATCTGGGCTTCTTCCAGCAAGCCTACACCTCAAATGGTGGTCATGCCTCAACAGCAATTCACCGGGACTCAATTCCAGCCTGTTGTAGGAGAACCATACCAACCTGCAAATCTAATCATTACTCAACAGGAAGAAGAACGCGACGTTTGAGCGGCCATAGAATGGCCATCTGTGGCTCACTATAGTCGGGAATAAGGACTGGGATTTCAGTCGCTTGAATCAGTTCCCCTGGGTTGAAATCCTTGATTTCGGGAGCATATTCACCTGCACTCAATTCCTGCAGCTTGTCGAGGTGACCTTCGATGGCCAACATCCGATCTGTGAATGTCACCAATTCATCTGAAGAGGCTGTGTCAACCTTTCGAGAAATTTGATGGATTTCTCGATTCAATTCCCGCAGTTCAAATCTGTGCTCATGAATAATGCTCTCCAAATGTTCCAAGGCTGAATCGGTCAATGCGTCGATGTTCTTTCCAACAGGGATTTCCGGTAGACTGGTTGACTTTGAACCACGTTCTGCAATCTCTTCGAGGTGCCCTCTCAAAGTATCGGCCGTGAGTGCTTCGGCAGCCTCTAAGGAAGAGGGGAGGGTGATCTCTGGAGGGACGTAGTCATCTGTGACTTCCATTCGTTCGCTGATGATTTCCGCACGATGTTCGGCGGGTTCAGGCAATACTGCATCTAGAACTTCTGAGACAATTTGTGCTCCTCGAACATCGGTGTCCATGGCTTCCTCCTCAACCTCTTCAATCATCGTCGGTTGTTCCCCAGAAAGCAGTGTCTGAACATCGACGGCTCCCATGAGTAAAGCTCCCGACTCGAGGGCGAGGCAAACGGTTTCAAAGTCGGCTTTCAGGCGACTCCATTGGCCACGGCTTCGACTCACCATGACCTGAAGTTGAGGGTCTGTGAGAGAAAGGCCTCTCGACAGGGTATTGCGTCTGAGCATCAGAAGCATTGTCGCTTCTGAAGGGGTTCCAAGTTCAACGTGAACTCCGGATGAGGCCGCTTGACGAAGTCGACCAATCGGTAGAGAGTCGGCTGCCAAACGACGTGATGATGTCAGAATCACTTGCGCGCCAATGTCAATCGCCCATCCGACGATATTGGCTAGATTCGCCGGACCGGTTGGACGCATCAAAATACGATCTGCATCATCGATGAGCAGTGCGCTGGCATACAAGAGCAAGTCATCCCATCCATCCGGTAGGTGTTCAGGGAATGTTTCTGCTGTGATGAGGCGAACATCTCGATCAGGAATACTGGAATGGAGGGATTCACCGGTCGCCCACAACAGGTGACTCTTGCCGGTTCCAGAGGTGCCATGAATCAAGAGGGGGTTCAAGCGGCGGCTTGGATAATCGATGACTTCGTTGGCTGCTTGCGTCGCAATTCGATTCGATGGTCCTTCTTGCCAACTTCCGAAATCAACCCCGGGTCTTTCGGTCAGATAAGATGGCCAATATCCGGCGTATTCCATCGAAGATGGAGCGGGGCCAGGGTCGGTGATTTGCGGGCTACCCAAATCCGCTCCACTCAATGGTTCAGCCGGGTTCAAACCGCGATGTTGGTCCAAGACTTCCCTCCAAATGGGGACGACTGGGTCGCGTGATTCTGGCCCATCTTGTCCAATGGTCCAACGTGGGGTGCCGGCTGGCAAATCGGATGGTTGGGAATCAAGATTCAGGGGGCTACCCTCAAGGATTCGCCCTCGCATCGCTTCGAGGCGAGCGTGAACGGTGTCAGCATAATCGGTGTCGTCACCACTGAGAATCGACAATCTCTCCAGAGGAGAAGGGGCATTGGCTGGCAACTCATGCCGGGCGGCAAATCTTGCTTCGGCTCGAGCGCGTTCTCGAATGGAAAGGTGATTCAGCAGAGTGCTCTTACCCTCCGGGGTAGGTGATTCCCGGCTAGATTCGCCGAGGAAGCGGCGACTGCGTTCCATCGCATCGCGAAGTGGTGTACGGATAATGCTCATTTTTCAGCCTCCTTGAGGGCGGCCATAGCACCATCTGGATCAACATCAAACATATCGACAATCGATTGGACTTCCACACCCCGTGCTTCTAACTTACGCAACCGTTCCCAAATGGTTACTTGAGAACCAGCACTGCCTGAAAACGCATTTTCCATGGCTCGAATTGAGGCTTTTTCAGTCTCAGCCAACCTCCCGGTCATATGTTGTGTGCGCTGGGAACGACTGCTCGCCTCGCGAACGGCTTTGTTGGAAGACAATGGCGGGGTGGCATCGGATAAATCGCCACCTGCAGCCGCTCTGCTGGCGGCGCCCATGCCAATGACGCGAAGATTAGGGCCAGTATCGTAGTGAATACCGGGTTCAATGATTCGAGCGCGGCTGGCTGCGAAATCGAGTTTGTCCCGAGCGGTGATTGTTTCCCCTGGAATGACTACCTTCGCTTCGACGTCACGAGCACGAGTGGCGGCCAAATCCATTCCTTCTTTCTCAAAACGATTAGAGTCATCTGCGATAATTTCGCCCACTTCTGTTGGGTTCAAGAAAACAAGGCCATCTTTTGCTGAAGGTGTTCTGCGAACCTTCCGGGCAATATTTCCACGATGATTGATGGTTGGAGATTTGGGATTCTTCGGTAGTTCAGTGATGATTTCAGGGACTGGTTCCGGTTCAGGAACTGATTCAGGCTCTGGTTCCACCACTACAACAATTTCAGCCGGTGCAATCGGTGTTTCCTCGGCGCCACGGTTGGCTGAGGGAGCTGTCGCCCATTCAGGCAACTCTTCATCGGTGGATTCGAGTGTGGCCACAAGATCACTGACCTCCTGAACCTCCGATTGGCGTTCTTCTCTCCAAGCATCGACCACACCACTAATCGACCAACGATTCTCTGACTCATTGACATCAACCGTGGTAGAAGATTCAGGAATCGGGACAATCGGCTCTGGGATTTCGATTGCAGACCAGTCATCTGAACAGAATGGATGGCCCTCCAAACGCGCCGGCCTCTCCGCCCAATGACTGACCCTAGACCCCTCTAGAATGTCGACCTCACGAACAAGAATGGCACGCTGACGAGTTGTGAAAACGTCAAGGTCGACTGGCAATAGCAGTAGGTGCTCATCCGAGGTCATTGAATCGACCAATGATCGAACCAATTCGATCGACCGGTCAAACCCGTGCAGACCGGTGAGATATTCCAGCCCATCCAACAGGATACAGGCCCTTTTGGCCCCAAACAAGAAACCGTCAATTTTTCGACGGACTTCTTCCAATGTCGAATTGCAAACATTCTCACCTTCTCCCTTTTCTGTTAACCAAGATGTAACCGATATCGGTAAACCGACCTCATCCTCAAGGCGGCCACCAGGGGTTCGAGAGATGACCAATAGAGGGTGTCCAACCCGACCCAAGTGGGCTGCCATCAACATTACCTCGCCGGGTGTTTGTGTGTCCACCAATGCGACCATGCCCGGCAGCAATTCCGAGCCGGGGTGGAATGGCAGAGGGGGGAGTTCAGTCGTGGGTGTGTCCGATTCGGATTCTTCATCTGGCATCCACGCGTCAAGACGCTTCCATTGGCGACGCTTTCTCTGGCGTCGATGCCACCATGCTTCGGCTTCGACGTCTTCGCCCCATGGTAGAACTTCACCTTCTTCCAGGTGCAACAATGCAAGTGGGTGTAAACTCTCAATCAAATCAAGATCGATTTCATGATGACGAGTCAATTGACTGCCCTCCAAGGAGGCCGCCTCCTGAAGGGCGCCCAGTGCCGAATGGCCGGAAAGTACCGAACCTTCTGAATCCTCATACAAGACCATTGAAGGTGTGCCTTGCCGGACTGTGATTTGACCTACGGCGCCTCCTAGGGCCCCTGCCTCACAGCGAATATATCCTGATTCTGAGCGCTTCTGCATGTCGACCAAGAGAAGTTCGAGAACACCTGCGCCTCCGCGCCGTGTTTCGTTCACTTCACCCCTTGGAAGTTCAACCATCTGCTCACCGACGCTAAGCGTCGTCTCTAACGCCTCTTGAATCAACCGCCCCCCAAAGGGGGCGGGAACCTGTTTACAGAAGGGTCGACAAAACGCCGAGAAATTCAAGCCGAGGAGGTGATTCGTGACCACTGTGGAACTAACACAGCAACAATCAGACTGGCTCGATGCTGGTGTTGAACACTTCAATGCGGGTCGGTTTTGGCACGCTCATGAAGATTGGGAGCATCTTTGGAAGTCTCTCAAAGGAAATGCCAGCCAAGAACTCATCGATGGTGTCCAGGGGATCATTCAAATTGCGGCGATGCTGTTGAATCACGAAAGAGAAAAGGTTCGTGGTGTCACCAACCTATGGGTCAAGTCTAGCGCCAAGTTGGAACCGGTCATCGATGGGCTATTCGGGATTGATATTGCCAGTCTATATGAGGATTCAGAGCCATTCCACCGAGATGTCGAAGACTTTTCATTGGTGGCTCAAACTGTAAAAATCAAGCAGCAATCTTGAGAGGCTTGACTCTGTGCGGAGCATATGGTCGAGGCGCCTGCGGATACAAGGTTACTTTCGGATACGGAAGTAGCAGATTCGTGGATTGATGCAAAAAGAATTTGGATGCAAGGTGGATTTTACTGCTCCCTCATCATCATTTCTTTCTCGACAATCGCGACGATGGGCATCCTCGAATGGAATCAATCCATACTGGTCATCTCAGTAACTGCGTTGCTCGTTCTAAGTCAGAATTTCCGAAAAATTGGCGGCGCCAGGAATCAATTGGATGTCATCGCTATTTCCACCGGCCACCCATGGCATGATTCGGAGTCCACTGGAACCACAACTGTGTTTGTACTGGGTGATGAAAAATGGGTTGGATTGCACCCCGGTGTCCGGATTGTACCCACACGCGATCCAATGCTGGACCGAACTCTGCTAAGGGATGGGAGTCCGGAAGGCGAGGTGCTGGTCCGATGGGAGGGGGAAGCAGATTCTCGAATTGTGGCGATTATCAACATGGCACAGGCTTTGGCAAATGCGCAAGATCGAGGTGAAGATGATGTCGACTCATTCGAGGAAGCTCGTGAGCGAGAAGAAACCAGCGAAGGACTACTTGAACGCGAATGGATGGATACAGATGAAGGTTCAATCGATTATGAGCCAGGGGCGATTCTTCGGGCATTCAAACGCTCAAAAGATTCCGATGATGATTCTGAATTGAAGGATGGGTAGATGCAATCATTCGATTAATCTCACAGAGACCCGTAAGACCATATGCGTTCCATGAAGAAATTTGAATGATGAGTTGGCGCGAACGACTCGATGATCTTCCTCCTGAGCAGCGTGTGCTGGTTGAGGGAGGCAGTTTATCTCAGCGATTTTCCAAGCAACCATTGGCTCTCACCCACCCTGTACTGATTGGGGGATTCTACGGTTTTCTCGTCTCAATGGCACTTTTGCTGCCTCACGGATATGAAAATGGGTGGAATCAGGACTCGATGCGAAATTGGGCATTCCTCGGCGTCTTGGTGATGTTGATGGTCGCCATTACCGGACACGCCTCACTGATTTTTGCTCATTTACTGAAACGACCTCCGATTTCATTGCGAAGAGAATGGGCATACCCCATGCCATTCATTGGACTCAGTATACTCAGTGTGATGTTGGTGACCGAAGTGGACACGGGGATGTCAGAAAATACTGCGACGTGGATTCGTTACATCGGTTGGGCGATGTTACTCACCCCTGGCCCGGTTTACATCCACCTCTCATGGGCCCCACGATGGAGGTTGCTGTGCCGTTTGGAAGAAGGTTTGGATCCCTTTGAAGGTGGGACCCCAACAAACCCACATTCAGAGAATCCCGAAGATGTCGAAGATTCTGATATGGAAATGGCCATCGAGGATATCGAAGAAGACCCACCATTACTTCACGTTGCAGATGGCGAGGAATAGTCAGATCAATCCGATCTTTCGACCCGCTGACTCATATCCTGCTAAGATGGTATCCAGTTGTTCATCGGTCAGACCTGCAGACAATTGATTTCGAACCCTTGCGGCATTTCGAGCGACCATTGGGAAAACGATTGCTCCCGCTACAATTCCCTCATCCCTGAGTGCGGATACGAGTTCTTTCGCGACGCGGCTTTCACCACACATCACGGGGATGATTGGCGTGGTTGAGACGCCCAAATCAAATCCGAGGCTGGACATCTCTGAACGGAACCTGTGTGTATTCGACCAAAGTCGTGCATGATGTTCAGGTTCATCCATCAATACCTCAACTGCCGCTTTCTGAGCCGCAGCAACACCCGGAGGTTGGCTTCCAGAGAGCAGCCATGAACGCGAATGGTTGAGTGCATGAGTTCGCATTTGTTCACTGCCTGCAACGATTCCACCCTGTACACCGAGTGCTTTTGAGAATGAACCGATTTCAAAATCCACGCGCCCCTGCAAGCCAAAGTGATCGACAATTCCGGCTCCTGTTTCACCCATCACCCCTTCACCGTGGCAATCATCGACAAAAATCATCGCATCATGTTGTTCGGCCAATTCTGTGATTTCGTCTAATGGACAGATGTCTCCATCCATCGAAAATACACCGTCGGTAATGATGAGTTTACGCTCAGCATCTGAATGGTCTTTCAGAGCTTGTTCAAGTCCAGACATGTCATTGTGAGGGTAGACGGCCCTCTGAGCTTTTGTGAGACGGACACCATCGATGATAGAACCATGATTCAGTTCATCTGAAATGATGACATCTTGTTTCCCCTGCACGAGTGTTGGAATCAAGCCGACATTGGCAGTATATCCTGCACTATAGATGAGCGCGGCCTCTACACCTTTGAATTTCGCGACCGCTTCTTCAGCAGCGAGATGGATGTCCATCGTCCCTGAAATGGCCCGGACTGAACCGCTTCCAGCACCATACTTTTCGGTCGCTTCAATCATCGCAGCGACGACCTTGGGGTGGGTTGTCAAGTTGAGGTAATTGTTTGCAGATAGCATGATCATTCGCTGACCATCAACTGTACACTCCGGTTCGCTTGCGCTCTCCAGTGTTGGCGGTTCCCAATTGAGACCGCCTGCAACCAGCTCTTCGTAACGCTCGGACATCCACCGGTGCTCACGCGCCATGCACTACGCACACGAAGATTGGCTGTTGATGCTTACGCCAAGACATTCATGGCGAAAGGAGGTTAGGCCCAAGCATGCGAGACGTGCAGGTCACCGTTCTTGGGACGGCACAAGACGGGGGGGTTCCACAACCCGGCTGTACTCGTGATTGCTGTGTGAGGGTGCGCTCAAATGTGGCACTGAGGCGCTACCCAGTGAGCCTTGGAATCGTTGGCGCAGATGGTTCTTCACATCTGATTGAAGCCAGTCGTTCAATGGGTGACCAGTTTGAAATTTGGAATTCGGTTGATACAATCGATACCGCGTTGAGTTCTGTCAGTATTACGCACGC
>JBJLBW010000024.1:0-34521 GCA_045568015.1 Candidatus Poseidoniales archaeon
CAAAGATCAGCGTTGTTGAATACCCCATCATCATCGTTATCCAACTGTGATTCTGAGCAGCCCAATACGTTGACCAATTCTTCACGAGGTGTATCTGGACATGCATCCAAATCGTCGGTCACGCCGTCATCATCAGCATCCAATTGATTGTCTGCGCATCCATCCCCATCGATGTCTTCACCTTGATCGGTTTCTGGGCAGTCATCCTCGGCATCGACAACCCCATCACCGTCACCATCGATTTCCCAAGATGAGCATCCAACACTGTTGACCTCCCACCCTAGTTGAGTGTCGGGACACTGGTCGATGTCATCCATGACACCATCTTGGTCGCTATCGATTTGGTTGGTTGCACAACCATTCTCATCTACGGTGAGTTCAGGGTCTGTGTTTGGACATACATCTTCCTCGTCGATGACACCATCCTCGTCAGTATCTGGTGGAGGGATTTCACAACCGTCCGAGCCTACGAGGGTGTCGGGTAATGTATGTGGGCAAGCATCGATTTCGTCGGCCACACGATCACCATCATAATCTGGAATTCCAACGATATGATGGACAAATAGCGATATCGCTCGATGTGTTGTTTCCGTTGGATGTAAGTTATCGAAGAAGATGTATTCCTCGACGTTCGGTGCAATCGGGTCATTGTTGTCACAGGCCACACCATCGTGATCACAGGCGGAATGCGTCACATTTGTGATGCCAAAGTGTTCCCCAGAATAGTACAGCATCTCAAACCCAATCCAAATTGGAATGACATGGGTGATGACGCCATACGTTGAATTCAATCCAGAAGCCATCGTGCGTAATCCCGAATTGAAATCGGACACACGTTGGCCCAAATCTTGTTGATCTTCCTCAGAACTATCTCTTTCACCCGGTGTTTTTTCCAACGGCGGTAGCTCAAAGAAGATGAGTTCCTGGCCACCGGTTGCAATCAATTGCTCAGCGTGTTCCTCAATATCGTCGACGACTCGCTGAGCATTGGTTTCACCAAAGTTGAGCAGGTCATTCCCTCCACCCCAAATGGCGGCGACATCCCCGGCGGCAAGGTCGTAGTTTTGATCCCAATCGTCGACTTGTTTTCCGATATTCTCGATGACCCAGAACGACATTCCATTCCCAGTGCCGGCGCCTCCAAATGCGCGATTGTTCCCGCTGGATGCCCCTCTCCCTGCGATGTTCGACATCCCCAACCAATCCGTCGAAAAGTCAGCCCAATTCTGTCCATTTGAGTATCTTCCCTGCCAATAGGGTGGACTCTCAGGGGTTCCGAATGCGTTGTATGAATTTCCGGAATCCGACAAACTATCTCCGAAAATGAATAAATTTGTGTATTGAGGGGACATTGACTCCCAGAAAACGGAAAACGCCTCGATTGCTGATGCATTGGTCCATCCGGTCGAAGAATTCAATCCGATCTCAAGATAATACATCATTGACTCATTGGAAATATGGTGTTCACTGAACTCAAACTGCATCGCACTTTGGTTTGCAAAGAATGGCATCAACCCCGAACTGACAACCGTCGCAGGCCCAATCTCGCTCGATACATTTGTCGCATGTACCGTCCAGTGCATTTCGTAGGTCCGACCCAGAGTTAAGCCCCACAATCCAATGGTGGCTTCAAGCGGTTCACTCGAGGAAAAAATTTTCTTCTCAAATATGATCGAAGCTCCTTCGGAGCCCCTTGGTTCGGATGCCTGAACCGGAATTGAAACCGACCATGACATGGCCAGCAATGCGGCGACAATCAGCAGTGAGAACCGTCTCCCCATGAGTGCCGGCTTGTGACTACTCGGCATTGAACCTTGCGACAGCGCCGTAGGCGCTGCGCACGTAAGGGGGTTTACTCAAGCAGCGCATCCATCGTTGTACTACTCGCAACGACTACATCGATGTCGAGATCCTGATATTCTCCTTTGCCCTTGATTCTGAACATCATCGTGTGCCATCCGACCAGCATGGCTGGCAGGAGAATCGAGCTGGTCAACAAAGCGAGTGTAATCAGCATCATCATCAGGAAGAAGAAATTTCTCAATCCGGGGATGTCAACCAAGAGGCCGGCACCCAATCCAGCACAGGTTGTCGCCGTAGTTTCAAAGATTGTTTGACCCGTTCTGGACACCGTTTTGACAATACCTGCTGGCGTTTCGTTCTCTTCACGAATCCGATTCGATAATGTGGATTGAATCATCGACGCCGATACCGAATACGATGGTCGAAACCATTGCGGTAAAGACGTTGACATTCACATCGCCGCTATACATCAGCAAGGGCTGCCACAAGACGACCACTCCCACCGCTGTCATGGTGAAGAATGCAAGTCGGATTGAGCGGAACAGAATGGCCATCACAAATAGAAGGACGAACATGGTCATAATCGTCGCATCGGTTTGCGCATCGTGAACTCCTTTGTTGATGTCCAGAGAGAGTGGTAATCCCCCCGTCAATTCGCTCACTTGAACGGCTGGAAGGGATGTGAATCCGGCCGCGAGTAGGCCATCGATTTCGTTCCTTAATTCCCCTGCATCTCGGAGGTTGATGTAAGGTTGATTCACATACACGAGGGTTTGAGTTTCACCTCCCAACGCTTCGTTGTATTCATTCATCAACATCGAGCGAATTTCAACCGACAGGGTGTCGAATGCCACATTCACCATCTGTGGTTGACTTGAACCCAAATAGGGCAGACATTCAGGGTGTAAAATATCACTAAAGTCTGGACTCTTTGTGATGTTCCAGCATTCGTCATGTAGGATTTCCCACAGACTCTGTGATTCTACCCCCGGAATTCCCAAATCCACATGCACCGCTTTTAGAATCGTCACCAAACTCACGGTTGTTGTTTCAGGAACATCATCGATCCGTTCCTCCATGGCAGAGATCGAATCAAGCACAGCTAAATCTCGTATCGGGGCATCATTTTCACCCGTGTGTTGGGTTGCATCGACAATGAACATGTTCGTCTGTCCACCTTCAAACACCCGACTATATTCAGCCAATGTCTGGTATGATTCGAGTCCAGGGGGGACTTCATCGGAAGAGCCTGTAATATCGTCACCCATCGTATCTGCCATCATATACAGGCCTCCAGCACTGACCAAGAAGGCGACCAGAATAACCGCCCACCATCCGACCACGGGGACTTTGCCGATCTTCTGCCAAGCCTTGTCTGCAGATTCCAATCCCTTCTTTCGATATCGTAGAACCCAGCCAAGTACGGGTACCATCACCATCGAGAAGAAGAACGTGCAAGCGATTCCAAGCACGAGTGTCAAGCCGACAGTTCGCATGGGCTTGATTGGGACGAGGAAGGGCCATGCGAGAACACTGAATCCAACGATTGTCGTCAGTGCTGAAAGCAGGATTGCATTCCCTGTGGTCATCACAGCATCGACTGTGGCTCCAAGGTATACTTCAGCATCCCAAGCCTCAAGGTCATCGGTTTCCAATCCTTCGCGTTGTTTGCGCCATGCCTCTTCTGCGGCTTCCTCTAAACGTTCATTCCGCCCTTCTTCTATTCTGTTTATCAGGTGTAAAGCATAGTCTACACCCAGTCCGATTAGAATCGGTCCAGCGGCAATAATCATCGGTGTGAGTTCAATATCGGCCATCACAGTGATGCCAAAGGTCACAGCCAAACTCATGATGATTGGAGTCCCGCAGATAATCAGAACCTTGGGGTTGCGATGCAGAATGAGCATGGTCACTGCAACGAATGCGAGTGACCAGGGTAGCATCTTTTCGAGTTGGATGTAAACAGCATCAGAAACATCGTGCAGAACAGGGGTCAGTCCCGTGACTGTAATCGCACATCGACTGTATGCTTCACCTTCCTCATTGTTGCAGGGCGATTCAGGTGTTCTCCATTCCCGCTCACCCGTATCTTCATTTTCATACCACATGGGCGAAAGTGTGTCTGTGTATTTTCGATCACAAAGTGGGCAAATTTCCTTGTCCGATTCTTCGTAGATTAGTTTCTCTGTGTAGAGCAGGAATGCTTTGTGATCCTTGATGGTTTCACCAGGCTCACCCTTTGGGTCAGGACGAGCATCGATTTGCGTCCCCTCCATCTCAAAGCGAATCCCCATAACGATGACAGCGGTATCCCAAATACCATCGCCGTTGGTATCTCGAACGAAGGAATCCATCAGGCTGCCAGAATTTTCTACCATTTCATTGACGGTATTTTGGTCCTGAGGGATGACATAACCATCGTTTGGGCTGGCGGTTGTAATGGGGCAATCATCGAGGTTGAATCCAGCGACCCCGTGCTCTTCCATTGCGCATCTAAATCGATTCTGCGCACTGTTTTCTTCTTTGATAATCTGGGCCGGAGACAAGACCCAAACAACACCATCTTCACGCCCACGATCTTCCTTGTTCCAATCCAATCCACGAGCATAGTTGCCTTGGCTACTATCATCATCCCCTTCTAGGTAAGATAACTGATTCAACACTTCGACACTGGTTACATTATGTTCACATTCATCGATTTCTTCGCAAGTCCCTCGTTTTGTAATATCATGAATTGCATTGTCTGTGTGGACGTAAAGCATGACGATGTCTGTCGACCAACCTTCCCGAACTTCGAGTAGCAGGTCCTTCGATTCTGCACCATCGGGCAAGTAGACCTCGACATCTCCATTGATTTGGTGCTGAAAATCAACCGAATACTGTCCAATGAATCCTGTGACGAGGAGCAGGATGACGATGACAGCACCCGGAGATTTGTGCAAGCCTCGGTAAAATCCACGAATTGGTGATTCGATTGCATCGTGAACCCATTCCCCGGCTGAGTCCATGCGATCTGAAACACTGGCCCACGCATTTACGCACCGCTCTATTAAGCCGGTCACCAATAGAGCCTTGCCTTTCAACCGTTGCCAAGGGGTTCCAAAGATGGTCGCCGTTGCCGCCATCGCCAAGTCGGTGTCCGATAGAACCGGTTCTGAGGGTTCATTCTCGACTGAATCAGCCTCGCTCATCACACCTTCGAATCAACATTTGATATTGAAGGGAACGGATGAAAGAGGTCCCTATGGGACCTCTTGCTCTCCATTCAGTCAAGGCCGAACTCTTGGATCAACAAGCGCCGCATCAGTCGGCGAGCGCCGTGTAGAACAAGGGCTGCGAAGCAAAGCGACGCACCCAGCATTCCAATCCATGCAGCTGTCAACCCTGGGCCGACGGAAAGGGAGATGCCACCATCGGTCAGTCCTTCGACTTCGTTCAGCGCTCGCATCCCGATGGCTGCACCGGTCGCAAGCAATGAAATGCCAGGCAATCCAAAGAACAGCAGGGGCTTCTTTTGAGAGAGTGAAATCAGTGCAAAACTCAGAACAGTAAATCCATGAGAGAGTGCTGTGTATCTGCTACCCTTTGGAACATCATAACGGATTTTTGTTGGCACTTCTTTAACCCGAAGTTGCAGGTCATCACAAGCATTGAGAATCTCAAGACAAGATTCCATTCCTTCGTGATCGAAATTCAATCGCTCGAGAGCCTTTGGACCAAAGGCCCTGAATCCACTTTGTGTGTCCTTGATGTTGAGGTCGCTACCAAGGTTGGATGCTGCGGTGATAACTTTGATTCCAAGCGCCCGATATGTGGGCATGCTCTCGGCGCCACCTCCAGCCACAAACCGGGATCCGATGACAACATCTGCCTCTCCAGAAAGGATGGGTGCGAGTAGAGTCGGAATGTCACTCGCATCGTGCTGCCCGTCACTGTCTAAGATGACCAGTGCGCGGGCGCGTCGCTCCTTGGCGGTATCAAAAATGGTCTTGAGTGCGCCACCATACCCTCGATTTGCTCTGTGGTGATGCACAGTCGCTCCCAAAGAGCGCGCAATTCGAGAAGATGAATCTGAAGACCCGTCATCGACACAGAGTACCTCGTCCACCTGAGGTTTGCAGGAGAGGACGACGCTGCCGATGGTTTCCTCTTCATTGAAAACAGGCATGCCTGCGATGACGGGGCCGTCCCATACGATGGGTTCGATGACCTCCACGGGTGCATCTTCCATACATATTGGGCTTCGGGGAACGCATTTCAACACTTCCCCCAAATTCTCGCCCTATGGGCGAATCAGCGAAGTGCCGCCGGGGGGCTACCCCGGCGACGTAATTCGCTCAGTCAAAGATCAATTGACTCACTGTTGTGACTGCTCGATCTCCATCGATGACCTTGCGGATTGCATCGAGACTGATGACCAATGACGCGTATGTTTGACCGTCAGCGGTCGTATATGTCTCACAATCTCCGAAGGCATTGGTATTGATTGAGAGCTTGATCGCCCCACCTGCATTGCTTCGTCGGACATAACCGACTAACAGACTTGGCATCACACCAGTCTCCGTGTTTTCGTTCTCGTGCTTGCTATTTTCTGTATTTTTATTTGCCATATTTTCAACTCCAGTCCCGCGGCTTTGGGGACAGAAAGTGGACTGGGAAGCGGCAGACCACATCAATTCCGACAAGGGGCCTAAAAAATTGAAACTGATTCACTCCGCAAAGCGGAGGGAAAGTGAATAAAAATGAACATCCCAGTAAACGTGGCATTGAAGAACAACTCCCCTGTCGCCGTCATGATGAATGTCCTCGTGACCGGAGGTGCCGGTTTCATTGGTTCACACCTCGTCGACCGCTTGGTTGCCCGGGGAGACAGCGTCACAGTCTACGATAACATGAGTAGCGGGCGGCACGAATTCCTTGCACATCATGGCGATTCTATCCACTTCATTGAAGGCGATCTTCTCGATCTCGATGCTGTCAAAGCGGCGATGGACGGAATCGACCTCGTTTTCCATCTTGCAGCAAACCCTGACATTCGCCTCGGAACACGTGTCACAGACACGGATCTCAAGCAAGGAACCGTTGCAACATACAACGTACTAGAAGCGATGCGCTGCGCAGATGTGAAAAACATTGCATTCTCTAGCAGTAGTGTGGTCTATGGAGAGGCAGCTGAGATGCCAACACCCGAATCATATGGTCCACTTTTTCCCATCAGTTTGTATGGTGCGAGCAAACTGGGTTCAGAAGCGCTAATCACCAGTTGGGTGGGCACATTTGGCCTCAAAGCCTGGTTGTTCCGCTTCGCCAATATCGTGGGCGCGCGCGGGACGCACGGGGTCATCTTCGATTTCATTCACAAACTCAAGGCAGATTCTTCACGCCTTGAAGTGCTTGGAAACGGTCGGCAAGAAAAATCGTACATGGAGGTCATGGATTGCGCACGCGCGATGGTTCATTTGACAGAGACGACCGACGAGCAAGTGAATTGCTTCAATCTCGGGACCGAAGATACCTGCAGCGTTCGCCGAATCGCAGAGATTGTGGTCGAAGAAACAGGCTTTGAGAATGTCAGCATCGAATACACGGGTGGCGATCGAGGATGGGCGGGAGACGTCCCCAAGACAATGCTTGACCCGTCCGCACTTTTTGCCACCGGGTTCGACCCGAAGTTCAATTCTGAGGAGTCCATCCGACACACAGCTTCCACATTGATTCAGGAGATAGGATTGTAATGCAAACAACACGAAGGAACACGAAATCGCTCGTTAACGATGAGAATGCCGACGCTCGCGTCAATTCATTCTTCACCATCTCAGCCATATTGACGGCGGTGCTCATCATCGTCTGGACGTTGGCCCCACCCGCCGACATTGGTGTCGACGAGGGTCAATTGGCCCCCGACATTGTCGCTAAGGCACACGAGAATGGAAATTGGTATGATTTCCGATTGTATGATTTCATCAATCACTCTTGGGAACAAGGGCAGCCAGGGACATTCATTTTCCTACAATTCATGGATACTGATTGCCCACACTGTTGGGACGATGCTCCAGCAATGGAATCCATCCATTCAGAGTTTGGTGCAACCGTGCAATTTGTCACAGTCTCAGTGGGCATGCTCAAGTCAACTCACAGCCGAGCAGAAACGGTAGCCTTCCAAGAGAAAGGCGACTATGATGGCTGCTATCAGGACAGTCGGAATTGCAATGGTCGAACAGGTGGCCCGCACAATTGGCCATATGTCGACGACATCAACCTGCGAGCATTCAATGACTACAATCCACCCGGCGTTCCGTTCCATCTGCTTCTGTCCCCCGATGGAATCGTTGTTTGGAACAGTGCACTTCACCAGAACCACAATGATCCATTGGTCGAACCTAGCGATGCCATCGCATACCACCTATCGGAGAGTGCTTGAATGAGCGATCCCATGGTGGAACACGGCCCTTTGGTCACCTTCTTGGCAGTCATGGCAATCGGTGGTGTAATCGCCAGTAACGTGAAGATTTCACAACTTGAAGAGATGAGTCAGATTCGGCGCCGTCTCCTCGGCCTTTTCGTCGTTGAGATGGGTGGTTTGGCCGCCAGTGCTTGGACATGGATGATTCACAATGAGATGACCACTGGTGGTTCCCAATACTGTGCTGCAGAGGGAATCGTTCAGTGTGGATCTGTCATTGGCGACCCCGTATACTCTGAGTTCTTCGGTGTACCTTGGGGCGTTATTGGAGTCATGGCCTTCGCCGTCTTAGGGTGGATCACGCTCACTATTTTCTTGGACATGAAGGCAGATTGGGCCAAGTCATACGTCGATTATGCTTGGTGGTTCAGCCTACCCAGCGTCCCTGGAATCATTTGGTTGGTCATCGTTGAACTGACACTTGTCGAAGGCGCACCTCACATTTGCCCGTATTGCACCAGTGTTCACATCGCTCTCATCGCTTGCATGTATATTCTCTACACAATCCGCTCCGAGCGGGATGCAGGTAATTGGGACACGGTGCAAAAGTTGTCGAAAGCTGAACTACTTGCCAAGCACAAAGCGAGCAAGAAGTGATCACGGCTGGTATGTGCCACCGATTTCGAACAATGCGACATCGGTTCTCATGTCAACAGGTTCCATTCTGACCACCGTCACATCTAGCCGCGTCTCCGATGCATATTGTGCACGCAGGATATCATAGAGTCGCCCCTGGACATCCGCCATCTTGGCCCCACGAAGAATCGTCACCATTCGAATCGGATTCTCTTCTGGAAACTCGACGATATACTCGACGAGCCATTCTCGATCAACTTGTGCGCCCCCTTGGCGCTCTTCTTCTCTTTCTTCAGGGATGTACGCCATCACTGTATTATTTACACTGAGAGACTATGAATGCTTCGCAGCGAGTCGATTGAACAGCAACACGAGGGTATGATATAGGACCATATCAATGGGCAATGTCTGTGCGCAAGAGAACGCTAGAACCCACCAGTGCTCCAAGCAACAATAAAAGTGCATAATTACTGTAAATTTCCGCTTTTCGGGGCATTTCCTCATTTGAGATTCCGATTACGCCCCGAACCTCACTATTATCTTCGATAACCGTCACAAATCCATCTACTTCACCGTAAGTTTCCAAAGTATACACGGGGATTCCTCCTTCACTGTACAAATTACCCGTGGAGATGTCCCATCCATGCACTCCATCAAAAGAATCTAACACGGACCCATTTGGAGAAAATGAAATCATCTGAGTGGCAACATCATGATGTACATTGATTCCGTTGTTGGCGATTTCACTGGTCATTTCTAGTGTTTCTAACCTAAAGACAGTAATGATCGCATCAGGTGGTAAATCCTCATCGATGTTGAGGTGGAACCGGTGTATGTCCTCGTGTGGTGAGTTTTCCCATGAATCCCACCACACACCCATCTCAATCCAATCTGTGCGCTTCACCTCAGCCGAACGCAACTCATTCTCTAGTAGGGATTGGGATGCGGAACCTTGTAATTCGGATTCACCATCAAACCAAAAAGTTGGCAACGGCAATTCGGTGTCAACTTGTTTCAGTCCGATACGATGAGTGGTCAAAGCACTCCCAAATGGGTCGTGATCGTTTGGATGCAGAGCGACACGGACGACTCGACTGGTGTGTTCGTCGACGAATTCAGAAACCAAAGGATCGATTGTTGCGCAGGTGTCACACCAAGTTGCAGTATAGTGCTCGAGCAAAATTGCGTGACCTCCCACTGCCTCACGAGAAACATCGGGCGCATCAGTATCCGCGTTAGCCAATGGCAGCAGAAAGAGGATGATGAGGGTGCAAGCCATCCACTTCTGCATGTCCCGGGCGTTTGAACCGGGTCTCATTTACATATCTCGTGCCCGGCCCCCGCATTGAGGGTGTTCGATGAGCAAGCGCTGGTTCCAAGCACATCAACGTGATACTTGGCGGCGACAGGCCCGTTCGAAGGGTTACCGCGCAAGGTCGGCTTTCAAACTGAAGCAAATCCAGGAGAAATTTTCCCTGATCAGAGAGGGTGATTTGGTCCTAGATGTCGGTAGTCACCCAGGGGGTTGGACACAAGTTTCCGTTGAAGAAACCGGACGTAATGGCCTCGTCATCGGCATCGACCTCCTTGCCAGCGCTCCAGTTGAAGGTGCACAAATGGTGATTGGAGATGTGACCGATAAAACATCTCAGGATGTAATTCTTGAATTGCTCCAGACAGGTACGAAAGTCGATGGCACCTCGCTTCCACCTGTTGCCGAGGGTGAAACACGTTTGTTCAACACCATCGTTTCAGACATTTCACCACGCTTGACAGGACAATACGATCGGGACCAAGCGATTTCCCTCGAACTGGTCGCCATGGTTTTCGATTTCACATTGCCGTTGCTTTCCCCAGGGGGTGCATTTGTCACTAAGGTATTCCAGGGGACGGGAATTGAAGGAATCGTAAAGGCTGCAAAACAGCGTTTTTCTAGAGTCCAACGGTTCTCTCCAGAGGCTTCTAGAAATTCTTCTTCAGAAGTATTCCTTGTTTGTAAAAACAAATTGCCATTGCCAAAGAAGGGTTCCCGAAAAACATCGGTTTCCCAAGAATTGGACATCCACCTTGAATCAGTGGGGATTATTCAACTCAAGGAATCTAAATCTGAATCTGAATCTGAAGACAGCGTAAAGAGTGGATTCCGACGTATTCCGAAGAAAGAGTGACACATTCACTTTCACTTACCTCCTTGCGAAATGATGGTGGACCCAACGCATCCATCTCAGTCGCTCCAAGGAGTTGAAACAATGTCAGTAAGTATGATTGAAAACAAAAGCACGCAAACAATTCGAAATCGGTCAAAATCCCGCCAAAGCATTCTGCGCCATGTGGGGATGTATGGGGTCCAAAAGCGCCCGAAAGAAACCCCGCGAACCCGGGTGGAGAATTTAATCGCAAATCGCCCAATTGGACGAATCGAGCTTCTCGTTTTACGTCGATATCCACGTAGAACCGTGATGTCGAAAGGCTGGACCGGATCTATCGCTGCCGCCTGTGGACGCGATGAAACAGGTCTGGTTGGGATTGTACTGTGGGGCGATCAAGTCGATCGAGTCAGAACGGGTGATATCATTGCCATCCAAGGTGGCTGGTGCCGATATAGTCATGGCCAGAAGGTCGTATCTACGGGTCGAACGGGGAGATTGACCGTCTTAGAAGCCTGAGAGGGCTCCCAGTGACCTTCGGTCAACCATATTAAGGAGAAGTTGGTCGCCGGCTCGCTGAGGAACTCTAATGCAGAAGCGCGCATCCACTTGCTCCGCCTCCGGCGTACCATTGACGGACGCCAAGAGCACCTCATTCCCATGTCCAAGTTGTGGGGAGCCAATCGGTCGCTCCGAGCGGTGTAGAAATCAGGCAGTGACATATTTCTGCGCCGCCTGTGGTTTCCAAGGTCCCTGAATGGAGGATTTTTCATGGGTGAAGTTGCAGTCAAGTACAAGATTATGTGCGATCCAAACGTTGAGGACGCAAATGCAGACGAAATTGCGACAGCGATGGGTAGCATGGCTAGCGAAGTTGGAGTTGTTCAGATGGTCGAAACCAAACCCCTCGCTTTCGGACTCAAATTCGTTGAAGCACACTGTGTTATTCAGGAAGGTGACGGCACAGTCGACGAATTCGAGGATGCAATCCGTGAAATCGTCGGTGTAGGCGAAGTTGAAGTTTTGGAAATCGGACGCCTCTAACTCACTCAGTATTGAGTTAGTGGCGCACGCATGAATTCGCGCATCAGAATTGTGGCGTATGTCCCACTCGGCAGAGCGAATCTTAAGCGTAGACTGCACCCGTCTGGGTGCCAGACTTCCCCTTCTCTTGGCCCATCTGCGTAGCGCCTACCCAAGTGATCCGCCTCAACACCCCCTGCTTCTTCTACACTAAATTCACTGAAGGATACCGTCAATGCTCGGCGGCTACCCTTTGATGTGAGTCGTGGAATTCCTTTGACCTGCCAATCTTCCTCAATCAGCCCCATCTCGGCGAGAACCTGTTTTTCGATTTCCCCTGGTTGCGAATTACTGTAGGCACTTTCCCCACCGGGAAGGGCTGCGGTGACAGCCAAACGCCCCCGTTTGCAATTTCTCGCAATTCGGGTCAATATATCTGAGTCCACTTCGACCAATTTGGCCATATCGATTTTACCATTGTCTTGAACCAACCCAACGACGTCACCCTCAATCGGTTCAGATAGTGTCAATCCTGCTTGTAATCTTGAAGCAATAATTCGGTTGAATGCCTCTGATTGCAGGCTATGTACCATCATCAATTGCAAGTTGTTCGGCAGTTTTCGAAATGCCCCCACCCAATCTTCTGGTTTCTTCGACAAATGTTGCAGTATGTCCCGCTCGAATCCGAGGTGCTTTGGTATAACCTCAAGGCACTTCTCAACATCCTCGGAATCTCTCCAAATTTGTCTGAATTGTACGACCTCTGGTTGCTGATAAATTCCCGGCATCCCAAGATAGGCATCAACGGCCCCTTTCCAATCATCTGCAATCACCGATCTTCCCACAACCGGTGTCACAGGGCGAGTCGCCCCAAATCGCTGCGGCCCTATCCAATTCGGGAATTTCCCTGCCCCTAATCGAACCTCCATGTTCTCAAAAATTGCATTGACTCTAGCAATTGCATCTTTGGCTTCCAAAGGAGAACCATCGGAATCAGCGCATCCACGAACCGTGATTGTGAAACGGTTACTGTTGTGGTCGCCAAATCCTAGTTTCTGGTGACTTCGGCCCAATACTTCGATTTCAACATCCGGCATATCTATGGATGCAACTTTGTTTTGGGGTGCATCCACAACAAGCAGTTGGGTTGTAATTGCACGCTTGTCCTTGGTACCACTGAACCAGATCCGATTTTTTGAAATTCCCAATTTTCGTGCAAGTTTACCCACAAATCGGTTGGTCTCCCAATTTGTGAGTGTTACCTTTACCACGGTAAATCGACCTTTGCCATCAAGGGCAGGGGTGCGGCCCACCTCTTCGACACGAAAGTCTTCAAATCTAGATTTGAGGAGTCCGCCGATGCCTTCCCCGTCACATGCATACCCTGTGAGTCCACAGGATGCCGCGATGTCCGCGGGTGTCATTCAAATCCCTTCAGGGTAGAGTCAAGCCATCGAATTCCTTGGCAATATCTTTGCAAAGTCCCTTCAATACTTTTGCAGGGTCTTTGCCTTTCTTGCATCGAAGATAAAATTCAGGTTCATCCAATTCAGGATGGCCGACGAAATAATTCGCGTATTCGACATCCTTGCTATCGTTTAGTCGTGATCGGAATAACTGCAGAGCAGTATGTGTCTCTTCTGTGATGCGAATTCGGAGCTCGACCCCCTCGTTCAATAGTACCTTAATCGCCATGTTGACCAGCCCGCCGACCCTGCCCACCCTTTTGAGCCTTGTTTATGTCTCCACCCACTATGTGGGTGCATATCGGGCTGAAAGTTTTGGATGTTAGTGAACACCTGCCGCCTTCTTACTTATCTATCGAATTCCGCTCGCCACCCCTATGGGTGGCGGTGAAACTACAGACCGCACACTCGTTAGTGCCGCCACTTTTGAGAAAGCCTCAATCCCAATTCTCGTTGGTGCCTTGCTTTTGACCGTCGTATTGGGGGCACAATTGTTCCCCATGCCCGTTTTTGATACAGATTTGTCGACATTCACTCCAGAAACTCCAGCAGAACAGGCCCAAAATCGGATGGCTGATGAATTTCCTTCCGAAAGCCGACCAATGTTCATCCATGTGACCACCGATGACGGAACGAATGTCTTGAGCATGGAAAATTTGCATTTGCAGCAACTCGCTTTGGATGAAGTCATGAATCGGTCACAATCCTCGAATGATTACATCGAATCGATGATGGCGGCCCCACAAATCATCCAAACTGCAATCGATGAGTCAAATCAGACCAATGATTCTCTCTTGAGCGATTACGCCTCATGGTCTTCATTGTTAGATACATTACTCGATGAGGGCACTGAATGTGTAGACGCCCTCGGAGATGATCGAGCGTTAGCCGCAGGGGCATTCATCAAAGATGGACTCATTCACACCGACTTGGATTACTCCGCTTCATGCGATTATTTGTCGGCTAAAGCTTCTGATCCCAATGCGACAGGCAATGCTGCCCCGACCGCATCCAGTACTCTTTGGGTTCTCATGATTGATCCGGAACTCGACGACACGCAGCGCCAAGTTCAGCAAAATTTCATCAGAGCACAATTGGATGATTTCTCGGCAGAGAGTGATTTGAATTTTCAGTCAACAAGTCTAGATCTCATGAGTCATGACATCAACAAAAGTACAATCGGCGAATTGGTCATGTTGGTATCTGCGGCAGTCGCTATCGTTGTATTCCTGCTCGCCTTGGCTTTCCGCTCCGTTCGGGGTGTTGCTTTCCCATTGGTGGGTCTCTCAGCAGCTCTTGTTTGGACCTATGGTGGAATGGCTCTTTCGGGAATGAAATTTTCGATTCTAGAGGTGGCAGTCGCACCGGTTGTACTGGGACTCGGTATCGATTACAGTATACATTTACAGCGTCGATACAACACCTTCCGTGCCGAGGGTGATTCTGCAAGTTTGGCTTGGCTCAAGGGATTCGAGACTCTGAAGGTCGCGTTAACTTTGGCTGTGATTACTACGATGGCCGCCTTCATTGCCAACATCGCATCCCCACTACCACCATTGCGAAATTTCGGCTTTGGTTTGGCCTTTGGTGTGTTTTGCGCCTTCATGTCCTCAACCCTCTTGGTTGGGGCATTACACGTCGTGATGGAGCGTGATTCTTCGGCATTTGCAAAACATGTTGAGTGGATGCGATTGGGTAATTTCAGTCAATACATGGTCGGTTTCCAGAAATCACATCAGGCCAAGGTCATCGGAATCGCTGCAATGTTGACAGTTGGCTCATTGATTTTCGCTGCTGCAAAATTAGAAACGGAATTCGAATTAACCGATTTCCTCAGCGAAGACATGGATGTCATGGAGGGTCGAGATGCCCTCTACGATTCATACGATGCTGCGGGTTGGAAACCAATCTACATTCTCATCGAACCTGCGGACGGCCACTCATCGATTTCGGATGATGCTGATTTCCTCAGTGCGACGAGATCCTTGGACAATTGGTTAGAATCCACTAAGGGGGTTGTTTCCCCTCATGCCGATGGCAATGCTCACCCTGCGTATGATGGCCCATATCTCATCTTGTTTGACGCTGTAGAAGGAGATCCGAGTTTTGGCTCAACGCATAATTTGACGATTGACCATGAGTTGGAAAAAACCGAATCATTCACTGAAGGTAACATTGCTGCCGCATTGAAATCACTGAGTACAAATGATTCGATTGCAGACCCTCTCACCGGCGAAAGTTGGATGGAGCGCGTGCAAAAGGTAGTCGCATTCAACGATGATGACAGTATTCGCTACATCCGCATGGAAGTCCTGATTGAAGTCAAGACCAGTAGCGATAGTTCTGCGGTTTTAGCCGCACTCAGAAACGATGTTGATAACTTTGCAGACCATCCTGGTTTGCACGGGACAAACGTATACATCGCAGGCGACAGTGTTAGCCTTGAAGCGGTTTTGGACGGTTTGACAGAATCCCAATTGCAATCTACTCTGATTAGTCTAGCAGTCTGTTTCACGGTTTTGTTGGCACTTACTCGAAGAATCGGCCCCGCTCTAATCATCGTCTTACCCGTCGGAATTGCTGCGACTTGGGTGGTTGGGGCGATGGCTGTATTGAATTTGAACTGGAACGTCATGACTGTCATGGTGACCGCCTTGACCATTGGTCTCGGAATCGATTATTCCATCCACGTTTGGCGCCGATTTGAGGCGATGAAGTCTAAGGAAGGCGATATTTGGCGTGGCATGCGGGAGATGTACGCTTCAACCGGTGTCGCCCTGTTATTATCCGCAGGCACGACTGTGTGTGGATTCACGGTCTTGCTATTCTCTCAGATGCCAGTGGTCCAAGACTTCGGCATCGTGACAGCGATCACGGTATTCTTCTCGTTGATACTTGCACTAATTTTGTTGCCCGTGTTCTTGGTCTTAGACACGCAATCGAAGAACGGTTCAACTTCGAATTAACCAGCAATCGCGCGCATGAATGGTTTCATCGGCAATTGTTGTTCCCTAGCAACCAACAGCAAAGTCATCCACAATGTGACTGGCCCCAATGCTCGACGTTTCCGTTGTGCACGTCGCATCACTTCTTTTCGGTCCAATCCTGAGGAGTTTGCTATCTGGTCTAATAGGTCGGTGATATGTGATGCAGCAGGGTCGATTGGGACGGATTCAACCGTACTTTCGACCTTTACAGACTTCTTGGCCGGGGCGCTCACCTTGACTGTAGCAGAGGACCCCTTAGGAAGAGTTGGTGGACTCTCCAGCAACCTCATTGTGGGCAACCATCCAAATGGTACCAAAATATCGGCAACGTCAATTGCAGGCATCAATCCATCCGGGGTTTCATCAATCCATCCAGATTTGATTAAATTGTCACGCACACGCGTAGAGGTTTCCATATCGAACCAACCCATGTCAAAAGCCCAAACTCTGCAAACAATCTCTCGGTCGATTGGTTGATCTCGATGATTTTGCCATGAGTGTGCCAATAATATTGCAATATCCGGTGCAACATCCATCGCATCCGACATAATATCATGACCACCGACCTCACCGAGGTTCTTCATCGTCGCGGGCCAAAGGTCATGCACTAGTGATTGCTGCGCGGCCTCGGACCGATGACTTTGAAGAGGTCGGAGTGTACCCTGTGAGGCGATTGTATGAGAGACTACATTGCGAGAGACCCCCGGACAGGCAAACCACTTCGCACAGGAAAGAGGCGCCGCAAAAACCTCGACCTTGCGTACAAACCTGCAGAGGGAGCATGGGATTCAATCCCTCTTGACCGTATCCTCCCCCTCGCACGTGGAGAAATAGAATTGCACTCGGTTTATTGGCGCGATAAAGAGAGGCTGCTGAGACAACAAGACGCTGTACGAGCCCTGCCTAGAATCCGTGGGCGAGACTACTTGGAAGCACATGCTGCACTACAATCGGCTTTGGACTCACTCGATCCGCGACTGCGAATCGCTGGTTTGGCCAGTTTGCCATATTGTGCATTGTCTCATACCGAAACTCTGTTCGAGCACCTACACGAACTTCTGGATGACGTCGATGAGGATGTTCAGAAGGCAGCACAGAAGTGCCTGATCATCGTGGCTCCTGTGTTTCCTTCCGTTACAGAGGAAACCATGCGAATCGAGTTGCGCCATGAGCAAAAACCCCGGAGAAATTCGGCATTTGATGCTCTCAAGCAGGTTGCAGATTCATGGCCAGAAGTCGCAGAATTACACATTGACGAATTGATTCGTGAAGAAGATGGTGAACTTCGCGGTATGGCTGCCGCTCTATTATCCCGACTCGCCAAGCACAAATCGGCCACACTTTGGGATTTGATTGGGTGGTGCTTGCAAGATGAGGCTGTCATCGTTAGGAGACACGCTGCCCGCGCCTTACTACCACTTGCAGATCACGCCCCCAAGGTCACGCAAATAGCCCTTGAAATTGCATTTTTCGACGACGACGAGAAGGTGAGAAATTCTGCCTTGAAGGCCTCAAAGAAACTCGATCCAAACTCGTTCAGAATGCAGCGCTTAATCACAGATGGGACTCGTCATTCAGATCGGAATATCCGTATGTCCTGTATCAAGATGCTACCCATCATCATGGTCGACGTAGAAGTCCGTATCCAAGCGACTGAACTTCTAGAGCAAGAAACCGATACCGAATTACGTAATCTACTTGAAGAATTGATGATCGATGATTCGCTTGAAGGCACTGAAGCTGAGAAAAATGCGTATTTGGCCCCGGCTGAAAAGGCCGATATGGAGGAGGGTTCGCTTGCCACCCCACCGACCTTTATGCCCCAAATCGAGAAGAAGGATGAACCGAAGGATTCGTCCAAAGTACCAGATCCAGTCCGCAGACCCACTCAAGATGAAATCTTCTATGGCGATGATTTTGATGATGACTTTGATGACCTTGTTTGAGACAATTTCTCCCCGAAGGGGAGTCGGCACGGTTAAAGAGGGGCGGAAAGTCGCCGACGCCGAGGAATCCGCATGAGTGACGAAGAGTTTGACACGAAGCGTGAGCAGTTCAGCAATCTTTGGGATGGTATTACACCCAAAGGGGTCAATCGTACGAAGGCCCTCAAATTCCGCCAATACATCCGTGAGCACGTCCGCCAAAAGCGGGTGGCACTAACTCGAGAAAACTGCGAGAAGTACTGGATGGGTGAGTTGCAGAAGGAATTGCACGATGCGGAAACCTTCTGAACGAGCTGACACAGATGTCCGCTACCAATGCACTTTCGACCGTCCGATTTACGGATTGGGACCTTGCCCCTGAGGTTGCCGAAGCCATATCTGCAAAGGGTTGGGAGTATGCAACCCCTATTCAGGCGGAGTCCATCCCATTGGCGCGTTCTGGAAAGGACATTGTAGGTCAGGCGCGAACAGGGTCGGGGAAGACCGTTGCATTTGGAATCCCAATTATCGAAAATTGTCAACCAACGGGTCAGACTCAGGCATTGGTACTTTGCCCAACTCGCGAACTGGCCACTCAGGTGGGTGAAGAAATTCAATGGCTACAGGGTGGAAAGGGCCTCAAATTCATCACGGTGTATGGAGGAACAGATATCGACAAGCAAGCCAAATTATTGGATGCTGGATGCGACGTCATTGTCGGAACCCCTGGTCGCGTCATCGATATGAGTAAGCGTGGGCACATTGATTTGGATACCATCACACACTTTGCATTGGACGAAGCGGATCGGATGCTCGACATGGGATTCTTTCCAGACATCCTTTGGTGCCTTGAGCGTTTGACCAATCGCCAGCAGACACTTCTGTTTTCTGCAACCTTCCCCCAAGAAGTACTTGAGGCAGCAAACGAGTTCATCACGGACGCTGAACACGTCATGAGTGATGACTTGGATGTCGAGGTTCCAGAAATTGATCAATTCATGGTTCGAATTGGTCGCGCAAACAAACTCTGGGTTCTCGGCCGATTGATGATTCGACTTACAAAGGAGGACCAGGTAATTGTGTTCACCAATACCAAACGCATGGTAGACCTCCTCGTTGAGCGGCTTGAACGCCACCGTTTTTCTGCGATAGGATTGCATGGAGATATGGCTCAAAACAAGCGCGAAAGAATCATTTCAGATTTCCGCGATGGTAAGACACGGGTTGTAATCGCAACGGATGTAGCCGCTCGCGGTCTCGATGTTGATGGTGTTACAATGGTTGTCAATTATGACGTCCCATCCGATTCAGAATCCTACGTGCATCGAATTGGCCGCACAGGCCGAATGGGCCGGAAAGGAGAAGCTTGGTCTTTCGTTTCTGGAGATGATGCACCCAATATGACCAAGATTATCTCTACATGGAACATGGTGGTCAAAGAGGTCGAAGC
Source organism: Candidatus Poseidoniales archaeon (assembly GCA_045568015.1). Taxonomy (GTDB): domain Archaea; phylum Thermoplasmatota; class Poseidoniia; order Poseidoniales; family Thalassarchaeaceae; genus MGIIb-P. Next base: position 19,841 of record JBJLBW010000024.1, read on the forward strand.
CCCTGAACTACCTGAGGGTGTAGACCGAGATCCAGTCCGCAAACAAATGGATTGGGGGGAAAGTGCAGATGTTTTCGGCATGGTCCCCATACGTTTGTCTACAAACGAGACATCAAAACTGTCGATTCATAATTTCGTTACCGAACAAGCACGCATACCCGACCTCGCCATTGGTCGAATACAAGCAGATGGCACGCAGGCTGTTGTCGAGATCCACAGGGAGAAGGCCCAACATGCACTGGATGCTCTCAAAGGCAAATCCATGAACGGTACGCAACTCAATGCAGAAATTGCGAATTGATCATTCCTCACTTTCACCCACTGAAAGCGGTTCAATTTTGACGATTGCAAGTCCTGCAATGACTCCAGAAAATAACCACATTCGCACAGTCCTATCCCACACATTGGTCCAGATTTCCGCTTCATCATTCTGGCACTCAGAACCTTCACATTCATCTGCGATTGCTTTGAACTGAAGGTTCTGATCATTCATCGTCACCTCATGTGTGGCCCAAATCGCAATCAATGCACACAGGACCAGAGTCACAACCGAGGCCTTTGGTAGTGAATCTCGAATTCTGATTTGCTCCAATTTCGGCATATCCCTCAGGGTCGGCTTGGATTTTTGATTGCGAGCCCCATTGCGTTCCAATTGGATGTACCAAATAATCCAAAATATCACGAGTAAAATCAGGAACCCCTGCCGGAAAATGAATTCGTGCATCTCATTCATTTCCGCTTCCCCATATTGCATCCCAATCGGGTATAATGCGATTAATCTGAGGAAATTAAGGAACTGTACAATCAAAACCATTCCGATTAATGATCGGTTGCGAATTTGACGATCCACCCCCGGTGTAAGCAACATTAGCACACCGAGAAACATGATTTCGTGAACACCCGCACATTCAGCGTCTATGTACAAAGGTACCTCTCCATTTTGGAATCCAGAACCGAACAAGTTGACCCCCGTCCAAGATTGAGATGGTCCGTGGAATACCAATTCAGCCGAGCCCGGCCAAATTAGATTGGAAACTCCGGTCCATAGCCAAGCCAACAAGACTTGCAACGGCTCCAAACTCGCATCCGGCTCGGTCGCCCACCAATAGACAACCTCGACCAATACGAGTGCAACAGGAATGCGCAGATATCCATAGGCCATTTCACCGACTTCAGACCAAGATAAGTCATCCTTCGGACGACTCTTCTGATTATCTCGCACGGCCATCGCAACACCTGTTCCCGCTTCAATCCCTCTCATGAAAACCCCCGTCGCATTGAAGAAAGGAAGGCTCCCCCATCCGACCATGGCACATGAGGAAGCCGACGTCACCCTAGATGTCCTTGGGTTCCATTGCCCAGTCCCTGTCCATGAAACAAAGAGAATTCTGACCGCAATGACTCCAGGAGACATTGTTTTGGTGATGGCTGACGACCCTGAAACCAAGATGGACATTCCAGCACTCTTGAATAGAAGTGGGGACACACTTCTGGGTGTAGAGGAAGAGGCCGGAGAGTACCACTACCGAATACGTAAGGAGGCCCAGTAATGACACCCATAGTTGAGAAAAGCGATGTTCCCGCAGATGCGCGTTTACCCACCGCACACGGTGAATTCAGAATACGTGTTTTTCATGATCCTGAAACGGGTTTCGACCATGTCGCATTGACATTGGGGGATATGGATGGGCCCGATCCAGTATTGGTTCGTTTGCACTCAGAATGCTTGACAGGTGACGCGTTTAGTTCAGCTCGGTGCGATTGTGGTCCCCAACTTGATGTCGCCCTCCAGACCATCCAAGAACACGGATGGGGATGCCTCCTGTATTTGCGCCAAGAAGGGAGAGGCATCGGCTTACACGCAAAAATCCAGGCATACAATTTACAAGATCAAGGAGCAGATACACTTGATGCGAATCTGATGCTTGGACACCCTGCTGATGCACGCGACTATCAAATCGCAGCAGACATGCTCCAAGCGGTCGGGATATCAGACGTTTGTCTACTCACGAATAACCCTGACAAAGTCAGTGCTCTGCAGGAATTGGGCATCATCGTTTCAGAGCGAATGCCTTTGATTGTAGGTGTCAATGAAGAAAACCGGTCATATTTGGAAACAAAGGCTACTCGAATGGGGCATGAAATTTCACAGCACGAGCTCGGAATTGATTGAAGGGGCCGCGACCGGGAGTTGAACCCGGGGTGGCAGAGCCACAATCTACCGTCCTAACCACTAGACCACCGCAGCCACGATGTAAAACGGCGACCTGCGCACGGTATTTCAAGCAAGCGCACGACGCGGCTACAACCAACATACTACGCTCGCGCAGGCGAGGGATTGAAGGGGCTGCTCGGCAGCGCAGGTCTATGCACACCCGCAACCTCTCGGTTCTGCTGGTCCTCACACTCATTTTTTCGATTGTTCCTGTGTCTGTGAGCGCTGACACAGTCATCCGCTCGGAAACGGTGGACTTGTTGCCAGCAGGGACCTTCGAGGAACCATCAGATTGGGACCTTTCGACGAACAAAGCATACAGCGATGATGCCGCAGAATATTCACAATCAATGGTTGCAGATGACAGGTTGTCGTTTACCCACAATCGACCAGCGAATTTCAACGAAATCACATCATGGGCCACAGTTTCCCCCTCGGGTGACAATCTATCAATCGGCAGTCCAGATTGCTTTAAGCCAGCATCTGATCCGGTATGTGACAATGATTTAGATGGGGATTCAGATGGTGGTTATTCATGGACAAAGGGCCCGATTATTGAATTATCAGGATTTGATTTAAGTCAGGGATCCGACTATGAAATTGCGAATGTATCTCTTTCTGTTGCGTTCCGCGTCCCTGGTGCTCTACAGCAGGACAGTGTGCAATTCATTGTAGAATCGGAGGGGACACAACACCTTGTGCGAACTTATGCGCACACAATGGGTGAATTGAATCATATGAATTACAATGCCCAGGTGTATTCCTTGGATGATTTGCAAAATTGGACATGGAGTGAACTTTCAAGCCTGAAAATCAAGCTTGATTACGTCTCTGTAGGCGAGTTTGATGATACTGAACTACAAGTGGATGCAGCCGGACTGATTGTCAAGCATATGCAACCTTGGGGTACATTTGAACTGGCTGAGGCATCACATTTGGTTTCATTCGATGAATTTCCGGTGATCGACGTTAACCTGACAACGGGTTCTCCAAGTGACATCTCCATTACCCCTTGTGGATTAGAAAACTCTGGGCAGTCATCAGGGTCATGGGTTTCATCCGAGATATCTCTGCCCCATGGCCAAAATTGGGGTCGATTCCACCCAAGTGTCAGTGGCAATGCCAGTTGGCAGTATTCCACATCAGGGGATGGAACTGGTTGGTCGGCGCCTGATACAATATCGGCAGGAGAATTAATCCCAACAACCGTTCAGCATATCAGATTCCATACAACTCTCTTGGATGGCTGTATTCAGAGTTTGAAGGTCGACATCAACGATCCAACACTCACAATCCAAGGTGAAATCATCGGGGATGCACATTCGATGGTTCCCGATTTTGCCAAGTTACGAATTGCCATGAACGGTGAAGAAGTTGCATCTCATGACATTACAGCGAGTAATTCTACATTCTCTTTAGCGGCTGCAATCGGCCACCTGCTAATCCCTGGCGGCGGGGATATCGAAATCGGTCTCTCAGCCAGATTTCATTGGTCTAGTGACGGCACCTCCGAGGATATCGTGGTGCATGTAGATTCAATGGATATCGATGGTGGTTTCTTGATTGAATGGGATCGAGACCCAGTGTGTGACGGACAAATGGACCAAGTCTTCGAGGAGGATGGTGGTGGGCGCTTACTCGATTTCCTATACACCTGTTCGGATGATATCACACCCAATGAGAATCTCGTCGTGTCCGTCACAAGTTCAGACAACTCTGTACTTGAGACCAATTTCGTCAATGGTCAGGTACGACTACAACCGGTGGCAAATGCGCATGGGCAGGTCACCGCCACAATCACAGTCATGGATGAACGCCAAAACTCTTGGATGGACGATTTCGATGTCATCATCACCGCGGTAGACGACCCGCCAGAAATGAATTCACTCCCCGTCGAATTGACCATGGAACTCGATGAACCTACTTCGCTCCCATTCACATATTGGGATATCGACACCCCCTCAAATATGCTAGATGTTCATATTGAGCCATCTTGGGCAATATTCTCTGGAGGGCAGATCACATTGGACCCCAATGTCATCGGTACTCACGTTGTCGCCGTTTCTATCACCGACGGCGTCACAGAAATCGGCCAAAACGTATCTGTAATCGTCACACAGAGGGCAGATGTTTGGGTCCAAAGCATTGGCATCCTCGATCAGAATACCGGTGATTCTTCTGTGACGGAGGGCAATGACATCAGCATTGACGTGTTTATCAGAAATAGTGGTAATAGCATTGCACAGCCGGTCACAGTTCGCTGTTCTGTAAACGGGCAGACCATTGGCACACCACAAATTGCGATGATTTCCCCAGGCGGCCTCGAAACTGCAACATGCCCTGAGTGGAACCGCTTGGATATCCAATCGGGTGAAGTCACATTGGAGATTGAAGTTGATTGGACAGATGATGTAGATGAAACCAATGAAGTCAACAATGTATGGTCTACGACCATCACTGTTCAGGAACGCACGGATTCTTCAAGCAATTCTGGTAATCAGGAATCAAGCTCATTCTTGAATGAGTATAATTCCATGTTCTGGGTGCTAGTAATCGCATTGGGGTTGATTGCATTATTGACTTTCATGTATGGGCCCAATCAAATTCGCAAGATTGAGTAGTGGATTGACCCCCAAAAAAACCTCACATGGGCCGATAATACGAAAATCACCCTGAATTATTATACGGGGTAGTCGCCTCTACGGAATGTTCCCGCAATGATTGGTGCTCCAATCGGGGGGTGGGAACAGGGGTGGTAAACCACATGGCGAAACTAAAGATCCGTCTTGAGACAGAGACTTGGGTATTTGAGGAATTTGAGCAAGCGTAATCAGTCTATAGATTCAGGAAGAAGAATCACTCTTTTTCCATGCACGCGGATATGTTTCCGCGGGTAGGAAGACTGAATCCGGGCGTGCGATTTCACCTTCTTTCATATCCGCAACCATTTCAGATCGCGTAAGCATGGTCGCTAAGGCTACCAATTCTCCCTTCATTGTCATCAACCGAACCACGTCACCTCGTTCCAATTCACTCGTCATCGATACAATGCCAGGTCGCATTAAGGGTGCACCGTGAGCAATCGCTCCAGCCGCCCCGTCCTTGATGACAATCTCAGGGAGGTCCTTGACAAGTGACTCAATCGGGGAAAGAATTCGGCGAATGGCTACTTCCTCGCCCTTTTCTTGCCACAACCAATATGCATCTTTCAGATCCTGAAGTGTGACTGATTGTGGTTCCTTGAATCGTCCTGATTGTGTTCTTCGGAGTTCCTTCAACTCGATTGGGTGACCAATTAGGAGTCCCAAGTCTCGAGCCAAAGTGCGAATATATGACCCGGCTTCACAATCAATTTCAATTGCAGCATCACGACCATCAACATCGATTAGACGTGTGTTGATCTGTCGGCTTCGTACTTGCACCTTCACGGCTGAAATTTCAGGAGGGACATTGTAGACTTTTCCAGATAGTTGTGTAATCGCTCGTTCAAGTACATCTGCATCGAAATCCTTTGAACCACGCAATATAGCAACATATGTTTTGTCGTGGCCAAGGACCTTCTTGGTCAATCGCATTGAGCGACCTGATAGAAGAAGCAACACCCCCGTGGCAAACGGGTCTAATGTGCCACCATGTCCAAGTTTCTCAGCTCCAATAATATCTCTTGCCCATGCAGATACTTGGTGACTATTTGGTCCGGCGGGTTTGTCGATTACAATAATCCCTGCTTGCAATAATTGTTCTACACTTCGTTCCGATGGCCTACAGCCATGCGCCGCAGATGTTTTCGCATCTGCATCGAGTATCATCAACGGAACTCCTCCAGGTGGGTTAGGACCCGTTGCAATACTTGGCCGGCGTCCATTGTATCTGATTCAATCACACAGGTGTAAGGCTCTTGTGAATTAATGTCGATTCCGTAAAACCGCATGTATCGTGCGCCATCATAATCCATTCTCTCACGAATCAAATTCACTTGTTGTTCGATGGAACCTCCTTCTCGGTTGACGACACGTTCTGCTCTGACTTGTTCGCTCACGTCAATCCAAATCCGTGGACATGGCATGTCATTTTTGAATGCCCACCAACCGGCCAATCGACTTTCGACAATATCTGGGCTCTCATCGGATAGCATGGTTCCGACCAGTAACTTGTCGAGCGCCTGATCCACAGAATCGTCATCCATGCATTGTTGACCAAATTCTTCAAGTGTAACACCGCGCTCTTTGGCCATGTCTCGAAAAATCTGACCACCATTGATTTTAGTCCAGTTTAGACGACTGCAGAGTCCTTCGACAAGAGTACTGGTCCCAGAGCCGGGGTGCCCACTAATGGTCACACTTGCAACCAAAATCAGCGCCTCCATTCGTCAAGACAAACTTGGCATCGGTTCCGTCCCGAATCGGTACGGAAGACATCCTGTCCGCCGCAAGAACGGCATGCAACGCCTTCTAGCGTGCGGCCATGACTGTGAGCACGCTTCTTTTCTGTGACCTTGACCTCTTCCTCTTCCTCTGTGGAACCACGTCGTCGACGTTGACTGCGCTGAGTTCTGCGGTTGCTTTGTTTCTTGGATTTCTTTTCCTTGAGAAGGACAAGTAGTGGCTCTTCCAGTTTCTCCCCTGAGGCAACCATCGGGTGGCTTCGGTATCGGAATAGTTTGATGTGGCGATCGACGATTCTTCCCAGAGGGGCGCTCAGAGTAATGTAAGCGATAATCCAAGCAGGGAAGAGAAGAATTCGGCCATTAAATCCCCATTTCGGGTTCCACGGTAGACTCACATATTCCACTCGGAATTCTTCGACCATCACATACATCCAGCTGAATATCCCAATCACGAATATCATGGTGAACATCATTGGTTTCATCATCGACATCTGTAATTTCGTCGTTTCAGGCATCAGATGCATCTGCATCTTCTGAATCTTTTCCAAGCGCACATGGTCTCTGGATAGACGTGCCTCATTCATCAACTTCCTCAACTGCTTGTTTCGGTGATTGAGGTGGGCCTGCATCATTGGATCCATGAACATTGAACGAAAGACGGTATTCACAATCATGATTGAGGAGCCTACGATTAAAACAGTGGGTACAAAGTATAGGTCGTGGAACGGAAGTGATGGCTCGAGGACACTACCTGCTATATTCGCCATCGATAACCGAAGTCCCTCACTCATGAGGATAAAGGACATGCCAATCAGCAGGATGATTGGCATGAACAATTGCCCGAGGGGCATCTCGGGCTGGTCTGGTAATTCTTCCGCCACAACACCTCGCCGTTGAGGACGCGCCATCAACCCTTCGGGTTGAAAATGTGAGTATATTGCTGAAAGAAGGGAAGTATTCAACAGTTCAAGGGGTATAGGGCACCGTGGACTCTCCAGAGCAGGCCCTGCGTGATGCACACGCTGCCGAGGTTGAAGGGGACCTGATTTTGGCCGAATCGATTTTGCGCGCTGCGAGTAAAAGATGGCGACGGGAGCCCGAATTCAAAATGCGCCATGGTAAGATTTTGCGTAGCCTCGGATATGACAAGAAGGCACTGAAAGTGTATCGATCGGTACTCAAGGCACATCCACAACGTGCAGATACAGCAATCGCTGCGGCTGAAACAGCCTCGTCCCTTAACAAAGCACGTTTGGCAGAATCCCTCTGGTCACGCGCCCTCTCTGTGGGGGCGCCTACTGATGTGGCAACGGTAGGTTTGTGTCGGACAATATGGCTAAGGGGTCGCAAAGAAGAAGCTTGGGAGCGCGCCCTCAGTGCCTTTACACAAGGAGGGAATTCCAGTAGAAAGTTGCATGATTTTCTGCGAGAGTGCTCACCAATCATCGGTACTCAAGTACCGGAAATCGACGTATTGGAAACCGGTGAGCTAAATGATGATTTTACAACAGCAACTTCTCGACGCGAATTGAACATCGAATCTCCAACCTTTGCAGCGGATTCAGTTGAAGCCATGGCCGGAATTACCGCTGAAGATCTTGCCTCACCTAGTAGTGAAGCGATCACGGAATTACTTGGGGTAAACGAACCACAGCAGCAAATCGATATGAGTGAAATGAGCAAATCCACCTCTGTCAAAGAAGATCGCTCAGACGTCGAGATACCCGACGATTTGTTTGATTTTGACTGATATCAGAATGTGTATGAACAAACTGGACACATTTTCATTCCTGCTTCAACATCAGCATTGCAGATCGGACATGTGGTTGGCTCAGTAACCCCTTCGTCTGAATCATTCGTGTCGCCCCCGGTCAATTTGGCCAAGGCAGCATCCATCTGATCATCTTCTTCAGGGGCTTCCTCTTCAGGTTCATCCTCGGAAGAATCCTCTTCTGCTTCTTCATCCTTATCTTCAGGTGCTTCCTCTTCAGGTACATCCTCAGTAGATTCCTCTTCGACTTCTTCATCCACTTCTTCCGCGGCTTCCGCTTCGACCTCTTCCTCTCCACCTTCTTCTTCAGTTTCTGGCTCAGGCATTGGTAGGGCCTCGGGTGGCTCATCATCTTCGATTTCTGCGCCGACATCAATCCCATGAATTTCTTGGGCGTCACTAACCTTGAACCCGGTTTCAGCATCTCCCTTGAATTCGTAAGTCACTTCTATTCTCTGTCCTCGAGATACCGTTCCAATATTCCATGACATTTTCTTGCCATCTGTGGTCGCCTCTTCGGTCATATCGCATTTGACAGTATCACCATCTGAGGTTGTCACCTTCCATTCAAGTAACTCAAATGCACCTGGGATGACATCATGAATGACGACATCCTTGAGTGCGGAATCGGCTCGATTGTTGAACATAATCATGGCCTCATATCGTCCAGCGCCCCCAGCGGGGAAGACTTCCTTTCCGGAGTCATAGTTCACCTTTCTGTGGGTGACTCTAACGGCGGGTACAACATTGAGTCCACGGGTGGCCACGGGTCCATATCGCTCGGAACTGAAATCGATTCTTGCAGGTGCTGCAACAACATCGTTTGCTGGGCTTGGATCTGGCGCCACCAATGGATACGTGATGCACATCTTATGACCCGGTGCTAAGCCAATCGGTCCCTTAGTGCCGATTGTCACAAGCATTGTGTGACCTGGTCCATCAGGGGAAGTTCGATTCTCTTCAAGAGAAATACCTTCTTTCAATTCAATTCTAAATTGGTCTCGAATCAGTTCATTACCATCGATACTTGCTTTGACGCTATCTACGTCAGGCGCATCGAAAATACCAGGTATATCATCTGTAATCCGCAGCAAATTAATGGTGGCTGAGCCGATATTTTCAATATCCATTGTGGCCATCAATTCGGTTTGTCGGTAGTGTCGTAGTACATCGATTGAGTATGATTTCTCAACCTCAGCCTCAAGCACTTCAATCGTAAGTGGCTGTAATGTCACGGTTCCTTCTGTACCCTGACTTACCCTTGGAAGGACTGTATAGAGTAATTCTTGGCTGAATGTTGGTTTCTCAGTTGAGTGAACAACCTTGACCCCACTTTCCCACCTTCCATCAGGTAAGACATCATCTTCGACATCTTCCACTTCAAACAAGTGCTCATCAGCGCCTGTTTGGCTGACCGTTAGTTTGGTCAAATCAACAGTGAATGAAGATCGATTTTCAAACACGGCTTGGCAGCGGTAGTTGTCCGGTCGCTCATCTTCATCCACCACCATATAGGAAAATCCACGGCAATGGGCATCGACTTCGTTGAAATTCATTCCCGACAGAGTCGCATCTGCAGCATATGTCGCTGTCGCGTGACCTGCATCGATTGATCCAACAGCTTCGGCTGTGACAGCGGTTGGAATCGACAACTTCCGACTTTCACCAGAGGACAATCGACCCACGTTCCAAGTCACGGTGTCTCCTTGCTTCTCGTATCCATCGCCTTCACTGACCTGAATTTCGATCGGGAATGTTCTGGATACAACGATATCATTCAACTGAACTGGACTCATATTTTCCACTTCAAGTTCCAACTCGATGTCCTGTGCATCTGCACTTCGCTCTACTGAAAGACTTCGTTCTTGATTACGTGATGGATTTGTATCGATTCGCTCACGAACACAGAGCATTCGTGGCCCCTCTACACTGTAATCCACAGATTCATCCGCTCCAGCTTCCAATTCGGAGAATGGTAAATCTGATGAAATATCTGAAAAATCAGTATCATTTAGGGCGACATCAATGTCCCAAAGGCGGTCTTTATCGCTTGGATTTTTCAGTGTCAGTACACCTTTCACCGATTGCTTGACCATCTCACCATCTGCAGTGAGTGTAACCTCTTCAGATTCTTCAAGCGTACCGACCAATTTGTGACCTGGAATCGCATCTACATCTGATGCACTGCGGATTTTTCCACCGGCCATTGGTGGACCGGTTTCGATTACAACATTGGCAACGTCGTCTGATGCATCTTCCCCTCCCAAATCTGCAGTAAGCAAATCAAGAGCGGGTGGTGCAGGCGGAACTTCATCTTCGATTGTAGCCGGTGGTTCTGGTGGAGCGAGTAGATCCAGTCCAGGTGGCATTGGAGGTTCAGCCTCATCTTCACCATCATCCTCGTCGGCCTCATCTTCGCCTAAATCTCCCAATAATTCCAGGGGGTCACCCAAATCGTCATCATCGTCCATTTCTGGTGGAGCGGGTGGTTCCAGCCCTGGTGGTTCAGGTGGTGCTGCAGGTGCTTCTGGAGGCTCAGGTGGTGCTGGTGGTTCCAGCCCTGGTGGTTCAGGTGGTGCTGCAGGTGCTTCTGGAGGCTCAGGTGGTGCTGGTGGTTCCAAGCCTGGTGGAGCCGGCGGTGCATCGGGTGCTTCGGGTGGCTCAGGGGGGGCGGGCGGTTCCAAACCAGGTGGAGTTGGTGGAGCCGGTGGTGCTTCTGGAGGTTCAGGTGGTGCTGGTGGTTCCAATCCCGGTGGTGTGGGTGGAGTTGGTGGTTCCAATCCCGGTGGTGTGGGTGGAGTTGGTGGTTCCAAACCCGGTGGTGCAGGTGGAGCCGGTGGTGCTTCTGGAGGCTCCGGTGGTGCGGGCGGCAGTCCAGGTGGTGGTGGGGGCATGTTTCCATCGTCGTTTTCGTCACTCATTCCAATTCCTCCATCCCAAGCGTGGGATAACGCTGGGACGATATTGGAGGCCGTATAACCATTATTGAACAGCATATTGCTCGGTCCATAGGACCGTTTGGGTGTCGGAGGGTTGATGAACCACTGTTGATGGCCCCCCACTGTGAGTGTAAGCGACAGTAGCACGCCCCCCGTTCTTTTCGTTGTCGGGACCGCCGGTGCAGGCAAGAGCACCCTCGTAACCGCTTTCCAGCGATGGTCCAGATTTCTTGAGGTCGAGTGCCTCACAATCAACTTGGACCCTGGTGCAGAACGAGTGCATTATGACCCGGAATTCGATGTGCGGGATTTGATTTCTCTGCACGAGGTGATGGACGAGTATGACCTTGGTCCAAATGGTGCCCAAATATTGGCGGCTGATCTTGTTGCGGCACAGTCATACGATATCCAGGATGAATTGGCTGGACTTTCTGGGGATCTGCTGGTCATCGACACCCCTGGGCAAGTCGAGTTGTTTGCGTTCCGTGAAGCCAGTTCACACATGGTTGAAGTCCTGGGTCAAGGGCAGGCCGCCCTCATCTTCCTTTTCGACCCGATGCTTTCTCAATCTGCATCAGGATTTGTTTCCCAAATGCTACTTTCAAATATTGTGCATTTTAGATTGGGCCTTCCAACAGCTAATTTCCTGTCAAAGGCCGATTTGTTGCCCCCTGACGATTTGGAAAGAGTGCTTGGCTGGGGTGAAGATTTGGATTTACTTGAAGCAGCACTTTTCGAAGAAGCCGGTGGACAGAGAACTGAATTCGCAATTGGACAATTGCGAATGATGCAAAATGCACAAATCCAACCGGGTCTGATTCCACTTTCAAGTGAGCAAGAGGAAGGCCTGGCTGACATTCTTTCCTTTGCCCAGAGCATTTTCGGCGGCATGGCGGATACCCGAGATGGATTTGCCAGCGACATAGAGGGTGAAAGAAACTGAGGGATTTGATGAGCGACATTCAACACCTATTGTCGATAGATGATTTGGGTGATGATTTCCGTAGTATCCTTGAATGGGCGATTCAATACAAACAGGATCCAGAACAGGATTACGATTTCAAGCCACTCGACGAGTTGAGTATCGGCTGCATCTATGAAAAGCCAAGCACCCGTACTCGGGTGTCGTTCGAAGTGGGAATTCACAAATTGGGTGGCCAACCGTTGACGTTACTAAAGAACGATATTCAAATGGGTAAATCTGAAACTATTGCGGATACTGGGGCGGTACTTTCCAGGTTTCTCGATGGGATTACGTACCGGTGTTTTGGACACGACATGGTCACTACACTTTCCGAGAGTTCATCTGTTCCGGTCATCAACGCGTTGTCAGACAAGCACCATCCTTGTCAAGCCGCTGCTGATTTGATGACGATTATGGAACGAAATCCTACATTAGAGGGTGAGCGCGTTGCTTGGGTGGGTGATGGTAACAATGTCCTGCATGATTTGATGCTGGCGTGTGCCATGCTCGGTGTAGATTGTATTTGGGCGGTTCCAAAGGGTTACGAACCAGCCAAAGATGTGGTCGAAAGGGCCAACAAAATATCAGAAAAGACCGGCGCTAAGATGGTGGAAACGAACAGTGCTGTGGATGCATGTAAGAATGCTACAATCATCTATACCGATGTCTTCATCAGCATGGGAGAGGAGCACCTTTCAGACAAGATGGAGGCATTTGAGGGGTTCCAGGTGAACGAATCACTGGTCGCTCACGCCACTGCAGATTATGGCTTCATGCACTGCTTACCAGCGCACCGAGGCGAGGAAGTCACCGATGGAGTAATCGATAGCGAAAACAGCATTGTTTTCGATCAAGCCGAAAATCGAATGTGGGCGCAGATGGCCATCCTAACCTATCTTTGCAATCCAGCGGCATTTCATGCTTACAACGAGTTGTATTAGGCCGCGATCAGTACACTGGCCAAGAAACCAGATAAGCCCAATAGCATGGCCAATCTCAAACTCTTCTGTGCTGCGTGGTCTTCACCTCTATAGAGGCGCGGCTTAATCCAAACAAGAACAACCATTGCGGGCGCCTGTAAGATTAGAAGTCCCATCGGTAACAATCCTCTCGCATAGGGTGCAACCAATGGTATCAATGAACACAGAATCAGCAATTGGGCGGTTGCCCGAGCTCGATCTGCTCCAATTTGCTTTGGCAAAGTATCACGATCTTCGTCCCCGCTTTGGTCTTCGATATCCTTGACAATTTCTCTTGCCGCATTGACCAACATTGCAACCAAAGCAACCAACCATACCAATGGTGTCATGATTCCATTTACTGCAGCCGCTCCAAACACAATGACAATTCCAACAAGCAATGAAATTGCAAGATTCCCCGAGAGTCCCTTGTGTTTTAGCATGAAGGATGCTGGTACAACCATTTCGTAGTGAAACATCAACAGGAAAGCGACAAACCAAATTCCGATACTGGGTAACCATGACACAAGGTGTTCCGAATATAGGGCTGCAACAGTCATGGCGCCAAGCAAGGCGATGATTGACAGAAGGAACGCGGCCCGTCCAACCGCCTTGGCTTGAATTAGTGTCAGTGCACCGCTTGGTATCGGCCTTTCAGGATGGTTGATGGCATCTGTATCGTGATCTTGTACATCATTGAAAGCGTTCCATGCGGCCATGAAGGCTGCGACACAAATTGCATGCAGCGCTACGAGAACCACTTCAACCCGTGTGAAATCAGTCGTCACCATCAAGGCGCCAACAGCTACAGTGGAGGCTCCAACGAGCACATTTCCACCACGTACCAACATCCACACGGGGTGGGCCATACGAATGGCGCTTGCAGGACATCACTTGATACCTACGCTGTTGCCTTGGAAGGACCTGAATCACCAAGACCGCGGCTCGAAAGGGCCCAAATACAGACGCTATATCGGGCACCACGGAAGAAATCACGGACGCTACCGACCTTCTCAAATCGTGTATCTTTAGCCAATATATTCCCGACTTGGTTCATCGTTGCCCCCCAACTGAATCTCTCATTCAGGTGATCGAACACTTCGACGGTATTGGCGCGCCCCCGTTCCTCTAGGAATCGGCGCACTTCCTCTCTTAGGCGCTTTGTTCGACTCAAGCCATCGCCTCCAGGCTGCGCTTGTGGATGTGCTTCCAGACCGCGGTTTTACCCAAGGGCTTCCAACTTCCATTTTCGTGGTTCCCACTGGCGTGAACCAGGGCACCTTCTTTCGGGCATCTTGGCCTACGTGTTGCTACGAGGGTAGCAAAAGAGACCGTTTCGTTTTGTTGCAATTGTTCGGTTTGCATAAAAGGGTCCAAGGTGGGACTGCCTATGAAGAAAAGCAGGTGTCTGAAACTGAATATGAAAGTGGATAAGCGCCTCAGTGT
>JBJLBW010000025.1:0-10727 GCA_045568015.1 Candidatus Poseidoniales archaeon
CATCACACTCCGTTCCCCCTCGTGCGTCACGCCGACCTCCATGGGGTTCGCTAAGGTGTCCACCTGAAGAGGTTGATGGCGCCGAGAGAGAGATTTGAACTCCCGCGTCACGAGGACAGTGGATTTCGAATCCACCGCGATACCGGGCTATGCGATCTCGGCTGTGCCCCGTCCACCCTCGCTTTTGACATAAGTCTGACGAGTCTAAACATAGAAGCCCGAGCCTGATTCATCTTCGCTCAAATCGATACCAGCGATTTCTTTGCCTTCCATCATCGACAACAAGCGAGCCGCAGTTTCACGTGTATTGTCGATTGGCAAATCGAGACCGAGGTCAAAATCGGTACTGATCCTCTGTGCGAGACGGTCAGCGGTGACCACATCGATGCTGGTACCAATCGATTCGGCTGAATAGGCAGCACTGGAAACACCATGCAGGGTCGAAAGGGATACGAGAAGGCCTGCCAATCCAAGCATGCCACCAGATGGTTGTTCAGTACTGACTGAAATTCCACGCTCATTCAAGGACGATTGAACATCCTTTGATGAACAGGTCAGATGAATGTGTTCCTCACCTGGTTTGGCGCTAAGGCCTGCGAGAACGAGGACCATTGGTGTCTGGCTATCTTCTGCAAGTTGAAGAATGGTTTCAGCCAACTCATGTTGACCCCGAGGGGTCATCGGTTGTCCATTTCCCGTAATGGTGATGACTGGTTTGGCATCTCCCATCTGCACGGAGTGGACCGAAAGATGAGGCGGGACCAGCAGGCCTTCTTCCAATACTGAATGAGGTGGTAAGTCGGGATGGATCAAACGGGCAACCATTGTAGATTCATGTTGCTCATTCAGTGTATCAATCACCAGTTTCCCAACATTCCCCACACCGGGAACAGCTGCAATAATCATCTGATTTGAAGGGAGTTCTGAACCCTCCATCCACTGGATTTTGGTACTCATTCCTCTTCATCCTCCGGTGATGGTAAGTTCTCGGCCCATTCTTTGGATTCGACCTGTTTGAGTTTACGTCGGAGGTCTGCTCTCGCGTCTTCGGGGGAAAATCGCATGGGGCCTGCTGCTTGTGCTTGACCTCCACATTCCTCACAAGTCTCGGAAAGTCCGTATGCACCACAAGATGTACATTTCTGTAAACGGGTCCGAGCCATGAACCATGCCCTCATGGTGAGGCCTTTGAACCTCTCTCTCCGAGAGGGGGTCACTGACGCAAGATTTCGGCCACACCGATGTCATCGGTGATGGTTTCCGAGATCGCCGCCTCTACAAGTTCCCAATGGGATTCCGCGACTTCCCAATCAGGGGCTTTGAGCTCAATTCGATATTCAGGCGCCCCATCGTAGTATGCTGCAATTTCAACTTCATTTGGTTCTGAAGAACACTTCTCTACAGCAGTCAATGCCTTACGGATGACTTCGATTCCTTCATTGCCGTGAATCTGAATGTTTGCAGTGGCCCGAATATTGACGAATTCGGGAATGATATTCTCAATTGCAATTTCAATGAAAACGGTGAGCCAGTCACCCTCATACCCTTCGTTTTGCAGAGCGGTGTTTTCGATGGCGGTTTCTTCAAAAGCAGCGTACAGGCTACCAAATGTTTCGGTGAGTTCGACGTTCATTTCTCCGACCTTCTCATCATCCCATCCCGAACGCTCGCCAACGATACGCAGAAGTTGTCCTGCACGTTGTCTATTTTTCCAACGCTGCAAAGTATCTCTTCGGCGCTCGTCGCTGACCGATTTGATACTCAATTCGACGCTTTTCTTGTCCCTTCGAACCTTCAACGCCTTTGCGACTACTCTCTGTCCCTCGCGGACGATTGATCGGATGTTTTTGACCCAACCAGAGGCAACTTCACCGATGAAAATGAAACCCTCTCTGCCCGGATAACCATCCAAATCGACGTAAACGCCGTTTTGCTTGACAGTGGTGATTGTGCAAACGAGAAATTCGCCGAGTTCGGGCCAATTGCCTTCATCTGACATCTGCTTGACCCCCTTCACTCGAGGGTCTCAGCTACCGATGCGCCAGTAAGTTGCGCTTTTCCACCCGCGGGGCGGGCGAGAACTGAGCCGCAAACACCGCAGTTGATGACGGTGGTCGCTCGCTCGAAAATGATCTGCTCATTGCCACAATCGCGGCAATGTACACGAAGGAAATTACTGGTCGCCATATATGTCACCTAAAATCACTTATCGACGAGTTCGAATTTCTTCGCTCTCTTGCATGGAGGAGTGTGTGCCTTTCCGGTTTCGGTGCACCGATAGAGAATGTTAACCCGCTTTGTTGGCTTTTCTCGACCCTCAGGCTTTGGACGAGGGAAACCTCGGTAACCTGCTGTGACTCGACGGAATCGGCGCTGACCCCACTTCAATTCGCTTGCACGTCGCTTCTTGACGCGCTCAATGGTATGCATCGTATGCCGGCCAGCCTTGGGGCTGTAGCGCTTGACTTGACGGGGCATCTTGACCATTGTTCGAACCTCCTCACCATGTGGGTGCGAGCCTGCGACCATCGACCCGTATATGAGGGTGTCGCGCGCGAGGGGATTTGTAAACCGGGAGACTGCGTGGCAAAGTCGGTCAACGTTGATGAACCCTGACCAAGAGCGCTACATCAATGTGGAACGGGTCGGACCCATGGATTGGCTTCTGGCTACCACTCGCATTGCTTTGTCTAGCCACCGGATTTTGGTTGACTGATCGAAAAGATTCCCGTAGACGGCTTTCAGCGGTGACGTTCTTTGCATCGATGGCAATCATCGTATTGTTCGGGGCCGAGACACGGGGTGGAGATTCATCCGAAACCGCATTACTCGCGGTCCTTTTGCACATGATTGTCCCCGTCTCATTGATGGCCATGGGGACACTGATTGCTACTTTCTCAGGCCCGTCTCCGGTCGGCCCATTGCCACGGGGTTTGAGGCCGCTCGGATTTTTGATGGCCATCGGCGGTTTGGTTTGGATTGGTTTGATGTTGATTTCCGAACCCCCTGATGCGATCGCAAACGGGATTGGTGAAACCATCTGGGGTGCCTGGGTCAACGTGTTCCTCAGCATATTGGTACTGGTGGCTGCTCTGGCCGGGTCTTTCTGTATCATGATGGGGGAGGAGCGAAACAAAGAAGCCGCTACATTGGCAATTTTGACCATTGCAGGGGGGTGGATGTTTTACGAAATCATGCAGAATGGTTCAGAGGGTTTAGAGGCCTCGGGTTGGCACCAAATCCATTGGGAACAAATGATGTTTCTAATCGGCGGTTTACTCGGTTCTGTTGCGGCCTTAATGGCTTTCATTGCACTGGTCTATATGGCTGAGAAGCGTGCCCCAGACCCTGATGTAGTCGCACCTCTAACCGAGGAAGAAAAAGCAGTGGTTGATGCCGTTCTTAGGCTCAATCTCGAACTAGAGGGGGCTGAGGAATGACTGAACAAAGAGAGTCTTGGTGGGGACCGATCGCACTACTGATGTTGCTTCTCGCCTTCAGCATGGATTTACTCGTTTGGCAGCTTTCAGGAGGAGTTGAACTCTCAACGATTTTCGAGCGAATGTTGCTCGGATTCACTTTGGCATTTGGAATCACCAGTTTCGCCTTACTACTGATTAGCATTGGAGCCCTTCACCAACATGTTCGATGGAAGGAGCAAGTTGTCGGTCTATTCTTACTTGCAGGCCTCGGCTTAAGCCTCTCAAATTGGCAAATGGATGGTTCTCTGGAAAGCCTCCGCAGCGAAGGTGTGATGCTTTTCTCGGGGATGACTGCGATGCTGGCCGCAGTCGGTCTGGTGTTTGGGCTGCTCCTCGCATTGGTCACCGGCCGTGAACACGTCCCTGACCCGCTGTTGGATCTGGATTCAACCGGCGGCGACGTGTCGTTAGAACTGGATGACTGAACTGAACCGCCCGTAGGGCGTGAGGTAACCCTGATATAGAGCGGGTCGGTCGCCGGCTCGCTGAGGTGAAGATATGAGCAAAGGCACTCCAAGTATGGGCAAGCGCCAGAAGTCCACGCACATTCGATGCCGACGCTGTGGCCGCCACAGTTACCACAAGCAAAAGCGCCAGTGCGCATCCTGTGGATTCAATGTCACCTCAACCATGCGCGGATATCGCTGGAACAAGCGAAACCGAAGCATGTATCAAAAGAAGTAATCCTGGGATTTAAGATTCCAAATGAGGGTGTCAAACTCTAAAGCCCTCCCACGTGACGAGCAATTGGGTCGCGCTATGTGTGGTATCATTGGCGTCGTGTCTCAAATTGACCAACCCGTAGCATCTGTCATCTATGACGGGCTTACAGTTCTACAACACCGGGGTCAAGATGCTGCTGGAATTGTCACTTGTCAGGGGGAACATCTGTATCAACGGAAAGCCAACGGTTTGGTTCGAGATGTATTCCAACAAAGGCACATGGACATTCTGATTGGACACATGGGGGTAGGACATGTTCGATACCCTACGGCTGGCACATCATCCTGTGCAGAAGCCCAGCCATTCTACACCAATTCGCCGCATGGAATCTCACTCGCCCACAATGGGAACCTTACGAATGCAGATGAATTGAGAGAACAATTGTATAGAGAGGATCTTCGACACGTCAATACGAGTAGCGACTCGGAAGTTTTGATGAATATCTTCGCCCATGAACTCTTGAAACGAGGAAAGATGTACATTGAAGACACACTTCGTTTGAATGTAGCTGATGTATTCCATGCAGTCTCCAAGGTCCACGAACGCTGCAGGGGTGGTTATGCCATCATCTCGATGATCACAGGATATGGAATCCTCGGATTCCGCGACCCGTGGGGGATTCGACCACTTATCATCGGTCGAAGAGATGGACCCGATGGTGGGGACGAATGGGTTCTCGCGTCTGAATCGGTTGCATTGGTTGCTCTCGGTTGTGAAATTGTTCGCGATGTAGAGCCAGGGGAGGCTGTATTCATCACAGCTGGTGGAGAGTTCTATCAAATGCAATGTTCTGATCAAACGACATACACACCTTGTATCTTTGAACATGTTTACTTCGCACGACCCGATTCGGTCATCGACGGCATTAGTGTTCATCGGGCCCGGCTCAAAATGGGTCGAAAGTTGGCGGCGAGAATTCCTGATGAACACCCAGATTCGACCATCGATGTCGTCATCCCTGTACCGGACAGTGGACGGATTGCTGCAATGGAGTTGGCGAAGGACCTCGACGTCCCATTCAGAGAGGGTTTTGTCAAGAATCGTTATGTTGGACGGACATTCATTATGCCTGGACAAGAGATTCGAAAGGACAGTGTACGCAAGAAACTCAATCCAATTCCTTACGAATTTGAAGGCAAGAATGTGCTCCTTGTCGATGACAGTATTGTCAGAGGGAATACGAGTGCGAAGATTGTCAGCATGGCGCGTAAAGCCGGTGCAAACAAGGTATTCTTCGCCAGTGCTGCACCCCCAGTAATCCATCCAAACGTGTATGGAATCGATATGCCAGCCAAGAGCGAATACATCGCCCACAACCGTACGCAAGAAGATGTGAGTGAAGAAATTGGTGCGGATTGGCTCATGTATCAGACTCTAGATGACCTGATTGATGCTTGCAGAGGGGGAACTTGTGGTGTCGAAGAATTCGATACGTCCTGTTTCAATGGTGAGTATGTCACCGGGGATATCGATGATGATTATCTCGATCGATTGGAGCAGGCCCGCAATGATTCTGCAAAAAAAAAGCAGATGAAAAATGATGAGATCTTAGAGATCCACAACGAACCCTGAGGTGATGATATGGGCCAATGGCTGGTCCGCATGGGTGAATCGATGCTCAAATCGAAACCCGTTCGAAAGCACTTCACGCGCACATTGAGGGCGACGCTCATCATGCAATGTCAAATCCGTGGTGCGGAGGTAAGCATTCGCGTTGAGGGAGGGCTCATGTTTGTCAGTGGAGAGGGCGATGCAGAAATTGTCGATGCGCTCAAACACACATTTGGCGTCAATGCCGTCGACCCTTTTACTGAAGTTGATCCAACCCCGGAGGCCGTAGCAACCGCAGCCATACGATCCAATCCAGACCCTGAAGGTTCGTTTGCTGTTCGCTGTAAGCGACATGGGCAAAAAGGTGAATGGACAAGCCAAACATTCGCTGGAGCCACTGGTGCTGCAGTGCTTGAGAAAGTTGACTTGGATGTGAATTTGAGTCAACCTGATTGGGAAATCCGGGTGGCCTTGTTCCCTGACAAAGCTCGGCTATTGGGTCAACGTTTCATGGGACCGGGTGGGCTTCCATCCGGAGTTCAAGGGTTGGTGAGAGCGCATTTGGAAACCGAAGAGGATGTTCTCTGTGCTTGGTTGATGATGCACCGGGGGTGCCGAATTCAGCCGATGCAAGGAAATGGGGACCAACTCAAATCGTGGGACCCCGCTTTGTTTTCTGAGGAATATGCGGACAAATTGGTTACAGGGCCTGGGCGGGACCGAAACCCTTCCCCTTGGGGCATTGTGGCCCATCAATTACCAGATGCTCCGACTACGATTGGTGAAGATGAAAATGTTCGAACTCCTCTCGTAAACTTAGAGCCACTTGTGGGTTGGTCTGAGCAAGAAATTGAACAACTCAGAAGCCGAGTTTTCTCCTGATGCCTGTTGGCGGCAATCTCAAGATAGAGGGCGAGGGTCAGGGGCCATGCCGATGGTCATCGACCCGATTGCAGAAATCGAGTGCGAGGCAATCGTGCGCGCAATAGATGTCTCCCCAGATGGGAAATGGGTAGCATGGGGTGGCGATGATGGAGTCATTCGGATCCTAGATGTATCTGGGGAGCCGACAACATTGGAGCCATTCAATGTCGATGATTCGGTGACACACCTCCGGATCGCTAGTGGTGGAGTGATCGTCGTCGGTACGCACACAAGCGATCTTCACGGTCATGAGCGACTAGGTGGCCACCGGTGGACGCACGCGCTTGGTGGTGGCTGTGATCATCTCAGTTTGTCAGGTGATGGTACGCTGATTGGCTGTATTGACGGCGGCCGGCATTTGCATATGGTTACCGAGAACGGCATCAAGAGAGGTAGATTTTCTGCCGGAGAATTGGTGGGTGTTTCTGTTGCAAAAGATGGGACTGGCGTTGCTGTCGCCGATGATGAAGGGCATGTACACGTTCTCGACACAAACGGAAACAAACGTTGGACTCGGTTGCCAGATGCGGAGAGTGGTGAAACGGTTTCAGCCATGTGTTTCCTACACGATGGTTCACTACTACTCTGCAGAGAAGTCCTTGGAATCACGCCTTCTGAAGTCCCTCAAATTGCCTTAGAAAGATGGTCTTCTACTGGAGAGCGGATGTTTTCAGAAGAAATCAATTCACGCAGTATGTGTCTTATTCCAGATGGAATGGGGGCACTTTCAGGGCAGTTCGATGGGGCCGTCTTACGAATTGGAGAAGATTTGTCAACCACCGAAGTTTGGAAATCAATGTACACGATCAATGATATTCTAAGACATGGAGATGATGTTCTCATCGCCTCTTGGTTCTACCTTCATCGAATCGATTCTGAGGGTGAAGAGGTTTGGAGATGTGAGCATACGGGTTTGGTTCAATCGATTGTGATGTGCCAAGATGGGTCCAGAATCGCTTTGAGCGGCGACAACCAAAACGATTACACCCGTGAAAATCGAATTCTCTGGATCGACCCAGATGCGGCCCCCTATGCGTTATCTGCAGATTCAGATATCGACGATGACCTACGTGAATTTGTCGACGGGGCCGAACTCAAAGCACCCACGGCTGCACCGGATGACGATCTCTATGCCGACGATGGTGCCGATTTGGCATCGCTATTGACCGAAGAAGAACAGAAACAATTGAGTTCAGGACCGGCAGTTGTCGATGATTCGGAATTGTTTGCAATGCTCGATGATGAAATTGAGCAACTTGCGCAATTCCAAGAAGAAGATACAGACATCATGGCTGGGTTGTCGGATGAAGAATTTGTATCCCATGTCCCCCCTACTGCTGACGCTGGAATGGATGCCGTTGTGAATGCAACAGATGATGGAACTGCAATTGTACTCCTAGATGGTTCAGCGACATCACCTGGAAGCCAAGGCATAGAGCAATGGATCTGGAGAGATGGTCATTCAAAGCAAATTGGAGATACTGCAATGGTCAATGTTCGGTTGCCGATTGGAAATCACACATTTACACTCACTGTTAGCGACCCTGCGAGAGAGAGTAGCACGGATACAATCACTGTACAAGTGTTGGGTGAAACCCGCGAAGATACTTACGATCTACTCAATGATTAATCGAGAATCGCTGAGAAGAATTCTTCGACGCGATTGATTTCAGACATGCAAACTTCATGGAACATTGGATATTGCTCAAAATCCACAGGCCACCCATTCTCGCGCAAGAATTCAACGGTGCGTTGCCCGGCTGAAAAAGGCACCATGTCGTCACGAACTCCGTGACAAACCAGAATGGGGGTGTCTCGGTTGGTGTCCGAGCATGCGTCGAGGTGTTGCTCTGGGAAAAGCAGGTATCCGGAGAGACAAACCATTCCGGCAATCCGATGAGATAATCTGCAACCTGTGTAAAGGGACATTGCGCCACCTTGACTGAATCCAACCAGCACGATTCGATTGTAGGGTATGCCGCGAGCATGCTCTTCCTCGATCAAGGCCGAGATGATTTCAGAGGACTCTTGAGCTTCGATTGGGCATTCTCTCTCGCCCTCGGATTGGCCTGCAAGATATCTGATATCGAACCATGAGGGCATTTTCCACCCGTTGTTCAGTGTCACCGGACGAACGGGGGCATTGGGAAACACCCAGCGCGTCCCAGGTCGGGAGATGATTCGCGGCATGTCTACGAAATCATGCGCACTGGCACCGAGTCCATGCATCCAGATGACTGACGCATCGTGAGATGCTGTCGGTTCGACCACGATTGGGTCGCGCACGTAATCAACTCAGAGGTTTGAAAGAGCGTCTGCCAATGCTGGAAGAGCTTCTTCCCAAGTCGCAACGATTCCGTAATCGGCTACACCGAAAATCGGAGCGTCGGCATCTTTGTTGATGGCGACAATGTACTTGGATGAACGCATACCTGCCAAATGCTGGATGGCCCCTGAAATACCAACGGCGATATACAGGCTTGGATTGACGGTCTTACCAGTCTGTCCAACCTGCATGCTGTGAGACATACCCCATTCGTCGACCACTGCTCGAGAGGCACCAACCGCGGCACCCAATTGATCGGCGATGGACTCAAGGTGACTGAAATTCTCGATACTACCCATTCCTCGGCCACCAGAAATGATGACATCGGCGTCGGATACATCCAATCGTTCGCTCGCTTTTGCGATGGCTTCCTTGACCGATGTGGCCACATCAGCACTCTGATTGACGGTGTTCACTGAAGCACTGCCACCCCCATCAGCGGCAGGGAACGTGTTTGGACGGAGTGTTAGAATCGTGTCATCTGATACGGTAATCGTTTCCATCGCCTTGCCCGAATAGATTGGGCGGGTGACCGTGTTACCAGAGATGCTGGTGACATCCTGTACCACTGCGACACCCTTCGAGGCGGCCATTCGAGATGCGATTTCACGACCGTTTGCTGTCGATGCTGCAAGGACGCGCCCTTCGGTTAGCGACCCCATGGCTGAAGCCCATGCCCCTCCATCAAAGGAGGCGAAGCAATCGCCTTCTACAGAGATGACCTTGGCAACGCCGGACAGGGCGGCAGCCTCAGCGGCTCCAACGCCTCCAGCACACAGTACGGTTGCATCTCCGCCTGCTGCACCAACCAATTGGGCGGTAACCGGATGTAGACTATTTCCAGATGTTTCTGCTATGACTGTAACCATGTTCATTCCCCCTCAAATCACCTTTGCTTCATCGCGTAATTTACTCACGACAGTGGGGACGCTTTCAGCCCCCTCAAATTTCTGCCCCGCTGGTTTCTCAGCAGGTGGAGATTGACCCTCAAGAGTGACTGATGCGGAACCAAGATCGACACCTAAATCATCGACAGACATTGTTTCGATGGACTTCTTCTTGGCCATCATAATGCCTTTGACATTCGGTCGACGCAACTCAGTACCCATTTTGTCGAAGGCGATAACACAAGGTGCGGAAATGCTCACCCGCTCCATTCCAGTTGCACTGGGTCGGAGGGCAAGGAATCCCGAAGAATCACCGGACAGTTCACTGACCATTGTGACACAACCAGCGCCCATCTTCTCGGCGACGCCGGGCCCGGTAGAACCCGCGTTGGAATCGGCTGCTTGCTTACCGCAGAAAACGACGCTTGCCCCGGTCTTTTCGACGGCGGCGGCGAGGATAGAGGAGATTTGATTTGAGTCGAGTGTGGTCAGATCATCGACGACGATGTGCATGAGATCTGTTGCCCCTACTGCAGCCGCATCAGTGAGCATCTTCTTGGCTCTCGCCG
Organism: Candidatus Poseidoniales archaeon; assembly: GCA_045568015.1. Classification (GTDB taxonomy): domain Archaea; phylum Thermoplasmatota; class Poseidoniia; order Poseidoniales; family Thalassarchaeaceae; genus MGIIb-P. The sequence continues at coordinate 10,463 of JBJLBW010000025.1, forward strand.
GACCACACGTAATGGCTGTAATCGAGCCACCTTGAGTCAAAGCGGCCTCTAGAGCATACTCATCGTATGGGCTCATCGACCACTTGTTTACCGCGCCTTCATCAACACGGCCACCACTGACGACAATCTTCGCATTGGTATCTGGAACTTGTTTCAATAGAACTGCAATATCTGCCATTCATTCATCACCTACGGTGATGGGCCACCGAAAGTCCCTCTAAGAACGATTCGCCGGGAAATTCCTGAGTGATTATTCCACCCAAGC
>JBJLBW010000026.1:0-10684 GCA_045568015.1 Candidatus Poseidoniales archaeon
CAGCGCATGTCTGATCTCCGAGTGTTGGAGGATGTTTCATATGGTGATGATGGCTTGCCTGACATGGGCGAATTTGCAGGCTTGGATGACAAAGGAAACATCCCAAGCGAATCATGGGAAGACGACTTCAATTTCTAACGATCAGTGAATTTCGCGCCAGATTCTCTCCGCCAGAGCCGGTCCAATACCTTCGACCGCAGCCAAATCATCTTGGCTGGCATGATTGATGCCTTTGCGCCCTCCAAAATGACGTAGAAGGGCCTGCAGACGCTTCGCACCGAGTCCGTCGACCGCTTCTAGGGGGTCAGCCAATCCTTTGCGCCCACGACGCTTGCGATGGAAGTTGTTGACAAATCGATGAGCTTCATCGCGTGCGAAAACTAGGATGCGTCCCTTGCGGTCTAGAACGAGATCTTCACAGTTGATTCTGTGGATGGTTTCCTCGCGCTTGGCCAATGATGCCAACGGTACTTGGTCAACCAATTCATGTTCCACCAATAGGCTGTGAATTTCGTTGAGATGAACAAGCCCCCCATCGATCAGGAGAAGGTCTGGCCATTCCTCTTGTCGATTGAGCCATCGTTCGACAACGTGAGACATCATGCGCACATCATCCATAGACGAATCCTTCACCGTGTAGGTGCGATACGATTTCTTGTCCGGTCGACCATTGCGGAGGCAGATGCTGGCCCCCACGCGCTCTTCTCCTTGCAATTGTGCCATATCGAAGCAGACAATGTGATTCAACGAGCCCATCCCGAGCACTTGTGCTCCATCAGTAGCCGCTCTCTGCTCCAAACTGCCGCTTTCCTTGAGTTGATTACGCATTAGCTGTGCTTCGGCGTTGGCATCGGCCATCCGCCGCAATTTGGTCAATTCACCGCGCTGTGGGTTCCGCACCTCCACCTTCGACCCCCTGCGCTCAGAGAGCCATGATTCCATCCATTCCCCAATAGGTGAAGGTACGAGGATGGTCTTGGGTGGTTTTCGTTGTGCATAGTGTTCGGAAAGGACGCGACAAACCGATTCTGTGATGTCTCCTCGATGCATCAATGGGTACTGTGTTTGACCGACAATCATACCCTTCTCTGCAGATAATAGAACGATGGTCCCGAGGTCACCTTGATTGGCGAATCCCACCGCATCACATTCTTGGTAGAATCTCGAATGAATGACCTGCTGCGCCAATGTTTGCTGTACAGCAGCAATGAGGTCACGACTCCTCGCTGCCGCTTCATATTGCAGGTTCTCGCTATAGTCATCCATCTCTTGTTGCAGATTCTTGATGAGTAACAATGCATCTCCATCCAAGACACTCTCAACCGCCTTGACACGATCTGCATAATCATCCGTATCAGGGGATTCAACATACCCAAAGGGAAGATTGTCGCGATTGTCCCGAATGCCAAAAAAACGCCTGAGCAGCTTGATGACTTGCTTGACAGCCTTTGCATCTGAAAATGGTCCCCAGCGCTTTGCATCCTTAGGTGGATTTCGCGTGTAGAGAATCCTCGGATACTCATGTGCACTCAATGCGATGAAAGGGTAGGATTTGTCATCCTTCAGCAATGAATTGTAGCGGGGTTTGTGCTCGCGAATCAGTTGCCGTTCAAGGATGAGTGCTTCATTGGGTGTTCCGGTGACGATGCAATCGACCCGATCAGCTTTGGTGATGAGTGTCGGAATCATTGCCCTGTCCGGATTTTTCGCGAAATATGAGCGCACACGGTCTTGGAGATTTGTGGCCTTACCCACATACAGAACCCTGCCCCCATCTGTTTTGAACAGGTATACACCTGGTTGAGACGGTAGATGCAAAGTCTTGGGGTCCACAGCCATGCTCAACCTCAATCTGCCGCACCCGTCGCCGTGAATCAATCCTCTTGTCCATGACAGGTGAAGTGTCTTGTGCAAGTGGGGCCCCGGAACTTCCATGCTGCCCGAGTCGCAGGCGCGAATCTTGCGCCTTCTCGCTCGTTATCCTAACGAGTTGGCAGAGGCTTGGGATGTGCCCTCGTGAACTGTCCCTACCGGGCCTATCTGAATCGCTTGGATTGGTTCGCAGTGCGCTACATGAACCATTGAAGACACTTGAAGAGGAGGGCCTTGTTCAAACCCGCACAGCTCACGTAATCGGTGGTGGTTCTCGCAAACGAACCGTCATTCATCTAACTGCCAAAGGTCGACAACAAGCCTCCGCGTTGGTCACGACCGCAGGTCATTCGATGGAAATTGAGCCGACAGATGGTTTACATGGCCGAGAATCTGAACTCAAACAGATTGAATCCGCACTTTCCGAAGGTGCAGTAGTTTTGACTGGAATGCCAGGGATTGGCAAGACCGCCTTGTTGCAGACACTGCCTTCGCGTTACGTGGCAATGGATGCTTCAATGGATGCCAAGATGTTGGTTGAAGCGTGGCTTGAGATCGATGATGCTCCCATCGATTTAGATGCCCAGATTGAATTGGTTTCCGAATCGTCTGAAACACTTGTTGTCGATGAGGTACAAGACGTCCACTCGCGGCATCAGCAGGCGGTATATGCGCTTCTCAATGGTTTGATGGAATCCAAGGTAAATGTCGCGATTGGGATGCGTGCACCATGTCCATTTGACAATCCCATTACACTCACAGGAATCGATGCAGAAGCGGGTCAAAAATTGCTTGGAGATGGTGTCGATTCAGAGATGGCTGCAGATGTTTGTGAAGCACTCGATGGCCATCCGCTCGCACTCCATCTTTGGTCGCCTTCCGACGACCTTCCAGAAGCCAGTGACGCCGTCCAATCCTTCGTCGAAGAAACCGTTCTCTCAAGATTGGCCGATGACACGAGGGGCGACCTCGATGCACTCTGCGCTGAACCCCGACCAGTCATGGCTTCTCACCTCGATGCAATCGATCTCGACCCATTGGATGCTGCAGCTCTGTTGCGGTGGCCGGGTGGCCTTGTTGAGGTCCAACATCTCATTCGCAACGTCCGCAGAGTGGCTTGGGATGCCCCTGAAGAAATTCATCTTCAAGCGGCGCAGCGCTGGTCGAAAATCGAGGACGGAGATGCTCGCTGGTTCGAAGCATATCATCGTACACTCGCGGGTGAAGATACCACTGAATTCATCCTCGAAAATTCCGAACAAATCCTTTCCGAAAGCGCGGTAGCAGCCGTTCTTCTCGACGATGCCCTACATGCGCTTCCAGAAGCCCACGAGTTGCGTCGAATGGCCGCAAGAATTGCCCTTGACCGAGGTGAATCCGACATTGCCGCCGATTATCTGAGTGCCCTCCCTGAACCCGACCATTCCTTGTTGGCACGCCTGCACAGGTCTCAGGGCGAAATTTCCGCAGCGGAAGAGGCTGAGGTCTTGGCACAGTCCACGGCGACAAAATCCGATGCGGCACGAATGCACTTGTCTCGCCTTTCCGGCCTTATCGATGATCGTTTACCTGACGAAACCGGTGATTTGGATGCGGTCGAAAAGGGTCTTTCCAATGTTGACATTGGAGACATGGAAGATTCACAGAAGCGCTCAGCCATCGTCCTCATCGCCATCTTGCGCCACCGAATTGCGATGCTCCGCAGTGATGTAGATGCAGCCGCATCCGTCCGTAATGATTTGACCGAACTCGCAGATGGTGATGACCCTCTAATCGATCGGTTGTCCCATCTTGAAGCGCTACTTCTCTCAGATCCTTCTGGTCCGAAAAGATTGGAGGCGGAAGGGGCGATGCGACGCCTCGTCGGTCGGACCTCAGATATTCTGCAACATGTGTCTCTTGGTTTGGCACTCGTTCAGGCTCAAGCTCGTTCCAATCCACCCGGTGCAGCCACCACCTTGGAAAATCTACAGTCGATGCCTTTGCCATTGGATCAGGCTGCGGGCCGCCGATTGGATGCATTGATGTGGTATTGGAGAGGGGAATTGGAATCAAAACACAGACTTGCATATTGGAGAGAAGCCATTCTGCGATTCCGTCGAGCGGAGTGTCCTCGAGCCGCGCGTTCACTGACCGCCAAATTGCATAAAGCGCTGTGAAATTTCGGTTTAGCCCTCCTAAGGAGGGCAAACCGGAGGCCGAAAGCATTCAATGGGATGTGGGTCCGCAGGATGGCATGGTGGCACGTGGAAAGGGCGTCATGCTCCTCATTTCCGTCCTATTGCTAGCCAGTTGGGTGCCTTTGGCCCCCGCCGCTCTAGATCCACCTGATTCCTCGGAAACAGAAGCTCGTGCAACCACCACATGGTCGGGTGTGATGACACTGACCAGTGATTACACAGTTGCAGCTGGAGATACCCTCGTCATCGATGCTGGAGCAACCATTCTATTCGATGATGGGATTCGCCTCTACGTCGAAGGTGAACTCGATGTTACTGGAACTTCTTCCAGCCCTGCAACCATCACTCGTTCAGGGGATGCGACCGCCCACGAAGGCATCCAATTCAACGCCACCAGTCGCGGTCGTGGTAGTGTCATCAATTTCCTCACCATCGAGCATGCAGAGTGGGGCATTACCATTTACGACAGCAATCCGACACTGAACGATGTCTACATCGAAAATCCTGACTATGTTGGCGTGGACATGTTCAACAGTGCCAATCCAACCATTCAGCGGTTGACCATCCAAGATGGTGGCCAAGATGTGGCCTCATCATCGGTCAACAATCGATATGGAATCGGCCTCTCCATCGGGGCCAGCAGCAATCCGTTGGTTTTGGGTGCCACATTCGATAATTTGACCACACGAGGTGTCAACATGTGGGGGGATTCCTCCGGATTTTTGCGCGACCTCGTCATCAGCAACATTTCGGCTGTCGGCACAGGTGGTTGGCTTTCAGCGGGCGTTTGGGTCGAAGACAGCATCGCCTTGTTTGACAACGTAAGCATCGATCGTTCCGACAATGGTATTTGGGTTCAACACATCAGTCAAACAGTGAGTACGCGGCCGACATTTTGGGACACCACCATCACCAACAGTATGTATCGGGGTGTCTATGTTGAACAGTATAATCACTCAAACTTCAACTCACCACTAAATGCAATCTTTGACAATTTGGAAGTGAGTGATTCAGGCGGAATCGGAGCGAAAACTCCAGGACTATGCTACCATGCAATCGGCGTCAACACCAGTGGTGTTGACATTCGCAATTCTCGAGCCTTGAACAACGCTTGCAACGGATTCAAGGGATACATGATCGATTCCGCCACCATCGTCGATAACCTAACGATTGTCAACAGTGGAGATCCAATCTCCAACAGCAACAATGATCGCGCAGGTTTGTTCCTCAGAAGCGCAAATTGGGCGAGTCAACTTCGCAATATCAGTGTCACAGGAAGTCCGGGCGATGGCATCCACCTCTCCAAAGCCAGTTTGCAAGGCCATACGTGGTCTGCCACCAACAATACTGGCCACGGTCTCTACGTCGATGAATCTCATCCGGATGTGACTGGAATTACAGTTACAGACAACGGCCTCAATGGTCTTCGAGTATACGATTCCAGCAATGTCGAACTGTTTGACTTGGTCAGCGCTGGTAATGGGGATTTAGCCATGATTCCCGAGCAGGGAGTCGGGTTGACATTTGAGAAATCGAATGATGCCCTCTCTGGGACCAAGAACGTATCTTGTACCCGCTGCTCTTCGACCAATGACGCTTGGGGCGGAGTTCGAATCGAGAAGAGCATCGATTTGCAATTTCATGACCTAACGGTCACCGATCCAGGGAATGGCGCTCTCGCCGTTGAGATTGACAATGGTGCCCTCATCTTTGATGGATGGGTAGACATCCATGGTCTAGACGTTCAGGCCAATCGAACAGGCCCGATCGTTCAACTCTCCGACACCGAAGCCAGAATCTCAGGTGTTCGCCTCAACGGAACACACAACGGGCTCGCGTGGGATGGAAGCGATGCTGCCCTGACGAGTTCTCTCTCGGACGTTGTCCTATCCGGCCCCAATTGTCTCGAGTTGACCGATTTACATCTGGTGGTTGCGGATGATGTCGATGTCTCTGCGTGCACGGGCCAGATCAACTTGCGAGATTCTACAATCAACATGTCTCATTCCGCTCAGGGCACTTCTGTAACGTTCGACATGACCGGACAACCAAGCATCCTACGGTGGATCGATTCTGCTGATATCGGTTTACTGAACGTTGGCGTAGGCAGTCAGGTAGACGAGATGTGGACCATGCACGTTTGGGCGACGAATCAGAATAGTCATGGGTTGCCGAATGCTGTCGTCAATCTCTCCTTTGATCAAACTGAATCAGACCAACTTCACACATTGCCATACAGTGGAAACCTCGTCCTTGGCCCCTTCTCTACTCAGCAAACCAGTTGGTTGGGCGCAGGGTCGTGGACGGAATATTGGATCGGCTGTGAATACGACGGTCAGCGCGCGGATTCAGAGACCTCCGCTCCGATCCCGGTCAATCGTGTGCCAAACTTCACCTCCCCGGTGGTCATTTGTGAAATCACATTGACCAATCAAGCTCCACTCATCATTTGGGATACACCTCTTGATGAGGATGTCTTTGGAAGTGGTGCGGTTGTCGATTTCAATGCCTCCGATACGTGGGACTTGGATGATGACCCCATAGCGTTCACATGGACCAGCAATCTTGATGGTGTATTCAGCACACTTGATTTGTTTTCAGTCAACGATGGCAACGGATTGGCCCTTTCAGATGGTCTTCATACAATCACTCTTGAGGCCTGTGACAACCAGGGCAATTGTGCCAACGAGAGTCGCGAAATTGAATTGCGAAACCTTCCACCAGTCATCGACATCATCACCGACCCCGGTGTCGACATGGATGGGGCATTGCGCCTCTTCCGAACCGCGCCGCTTCACATTAACATGACAGGGACCACCGATCCAGAAGGCGATACGATTCTGTGTGGTATCGATGTATCATATAGGTCCGATGATGGTGCGATAGAACCCTGTGCAATGGAATGGAATACAACGTTCCTCGATGCTGCCGATTCGATGACATCATTCACCTACACAATCACGGTGACCGATGGCGTGAACACACCGGTCGACCTCATCTATCAAATTGAATTGGTCAACGAGTTACCCCATCCCGCGTTTACCGTTACCAGAATGGGCGATACATCTGCATATACGGTACAGCTCGATGCTTTCGGTTCCTATGACCCTGAAGGCGACCCCATCATCTATCGTTGGTCAAGTGATTTACTCGGCGTGATGTTTGATGACGGTGATGGAGTTTGGACTGGGCGCCTTCCAGCGGGTACACACGAAATCACCCTATCTCTGAGCGATGACCGGGTTGAGCACCTCGATGTTTGGTCTACACTCAGTCAAACAGTGGTGGTGGGGAATACGCCATCCACCGCCATGATTTCGAGTCATACCGATTTCTCAAGCGATTCTAGTGAAATTCACGATTTCAAATCAGAAGGTAGTGGAGACTGGGATTTGCCCTGTGAAGATTTCAGTGATTCATGGGTTGTATCACACATTTGTGAAGAGGGGACAGTGGTCAACCCCGACAATGTTGCCGTTCGTTGGGATTCAAGCCTGATCAATGGGGCACTGGGAACCGATTGGTCGCTATCGACTCGCCTTCCAGCCGGTCAACAAACGATTTCCTTCACCGTCGACGATGGCGTCAACCCTCCCGCTGTTTCCAGCATTGAAGTCGACGTCTCTGAGAGCCCTCCAACCCTTGTCTTAACCAGTCCAATCCCTGGTGTTGAAGTTGATAGTGACGGCCCGGTTCTGTTTGATTTCAGAAGTTCATTCGATGCAGATGGCGATGATTTCTGGGTCAACATCTCAAGTGACTTGATGGAAGATCCAATCGTTGTCAATGGCACCACTGAATATTGGTACAATGACAATTTGCCATTCGGGAGCCACAATCTGACATTCACCTTGACTGACTCGACAGGCCTCACCAGAATTCACAATCAAATCTTGCACGTCAACCCCACCGCACCTCACGCAATTATTTCCTCTCTTGAAGAAGGCATGTACATCACACCGGGGGACACCATTATTTTCGATGGTTCCCAGTCATGGGACGCTGATGATGACATCATCCAATACATCTGGCACCAGGTGACATCAGCCGGATCCGTTGAGGTTGCAAATGACATGAATTTCACATCATGGTTCCCACCCGGACAATCCACTTTCACCCTCACAGTACGCGATTCAAGGGGAGTCATGGACATGGCATGGGTCAACATTACAGTCGGCACATCAAATCCAGTTCTTTCCCAATTGGAAGTCGATATCGACAAACTTGAAGCCGATGTCAAGAACACCTTGGTCGTCAACGTCCTCTTGCAGGATGCGGATGGAACCACACAGATGGAAGGTAGTGTACAGGGGCGAGTCGCCTTTGGCTCCGAGAGTGTTGAATTCCTGATGTATGATGATGGTGCTGGAAACGACGAGGTTGCAAATGATGGCATCTATACTGGCGTCGTAACCACAAAACCGGGGGCCGAGCAATGGGCAACCGTCGAAGTTTGGGCTTTGGATGATGACATGTCATCCAACGTAGTCAAAGAGCAATTGTCGATTCACGAGGCGTCGGGAATATCAGGTGTGTTTGGATTGTTAGACTCTACAAGCGTGACAACCCTCCTCGCCGCCATTCTCATCCTTGGTCTAATCGGTGGTCTCTATGTTCTTAGGAGCAAGAGGCAATTGGCGGCTGATCTTGAGTTGATCGAGTCATGGGGTGGTGGAATTGGAACTGGACAAGGATTCGATTTGGGAGAGGATGACACGGCTCCACAATTGCCGGACATGTCCGCAGAAGCCCCACCGGCGATGAGTGATTTCGAAGAGGTCTAATCCTTCGACACGTAATACTCAGCATAACGTTCGGCATTCAACGCGTAGGTGTATTCGTCAAGGACTCGTCTACGACCATTTGCGGCCATTACATCTCTTCGTTCAGGGTCGCTGAGCAGTTCATTGATGGCTGGGGCCAACGTTTCAGGATGATTGATGTCAAACAATCCACCAACCGTTTCATCGACCATTTCAGGAAGCGGGCCATCATTCACGGTTACGACAGGTGTCCCACTCGCCATCGCTTCGAGAGGAATCAGGCCTTGACCTTCATAGTATGAAGGATAAGCGACCAAATCTGCACTACGGAACAATTGCGCCAATTGCTCGAATGGTAAACTGGGCTCGATTGTGAGCGCATCCGCAACGCCCAACCGCTTGGCCTGTCGCTCCAAAGTCCGCTTCATGTGGCCCCGTCCAACAATCACGAGTTGAGCCTTAGGATAGTTCTCAAGAACACCTGGCATGGCTTTGAGTAGAGTTCTGTACCCCTTGCGCGCAACCAAACGGCCGACAGCCAATATTAGCGGGGTTTCAGTATTGGGCGAACCTTCCAGCGCATTTTCGTCAGGTTCGCCGTAGCGCTTGCGCATTTCTTCGTGAGCGAGCATGGTGTCTTCATGATCACAATCTAAGGGTACGAACATGTTGGTATCCACGCCCCATCGAACCACTTCACACCGCCAGTTTTCGGGCGGATTATATCTCGCTTCAAAATCAGCCTTTGTCGCCTCGGAGTTGGCCACACAGAGTGTCGATGCACGCACCGCCGCACGCTCGTATTTTGCGTAGTGTTTCGCGGTCAATAGGATGGCGAGATCGTTGGGATTTTTCCAGACCGCAGATTCACCATGTTTTGCTGCGCGAGTCATTCCATCACGCTCCCCCAACCAAGAGCCATGCAAGCTTGTGATTACAGGTCCGACCTTTTCCCGGACGGCTCGGTATTGCTTTTCTTTCCACGAAATCATGGGTGCGTGTACGTGCACTGCATCGAAAGGATCCTTACGATGGATACGCAAGAGTTCTCGCAATGCCCATTTCCCATAGGATACGGTGAATGCCATCGGTAAAGGAGCCCATTTGACCGAGAGAACTGAAACACCCTTTTGTTGTGGTATTTTTCTCGGATTCCGCTCGACACTTTTGTCCCGGCGTGTAATGACTGTCACACGGTGCCCTTGCTTGACCAGAGCACCTGCAAGATGGAACACGGTAGAACCCATGCCACCCCATCGCGGGGGGTATTCTCCGGATAACATCGCAATATGCAGGCCACACCCTCCAATGGGGCCTGTAAGGCCCCCCGTTTTCAATGAATCCTGTTCACGCCGACAACGGTTGCATTCAAATTGACCATCTGGGTCGGAGGGACGGGGATGTCATGTCAGATACACTACCTGTTCACGTCACAGTCGTCATTCCGACTCGGAACGAAGAAGCCGCTATTGTCGATACAATTCGCTCGATTCCAAATGATGGCTGGTGCGAAAAACTCGATTTTCTCATCGTCGATGGGAACTCTTCGGATCGAACCCGAGAATTGGCTGCGGAAGAAGGCGCATGGGTTGTAATGGAGCCTCGGAAAGGCTACGGTCGCGCTTATCGAACCGGATTTGCTTTGGCTAAGGGTGACATTATTGTCACTCTTGATGCAGATTGTACTTACCCTGGCGAAGAAGTTCCAGGTCTGGTTCGAAAGTTGGTTGAAGAGGACCTCAAATTCATCACTTGTGATCGACTGCGTCGAGCAGAAGAAGGCGCCATGTCTGGCTTGCACGGATTCGGCAATTGGGGGCTGTCCGTTACAGCTCGCATGCTCTTCTGGTATGGGATTCATGATTCACA
>JBJLBW010000027.1:0-10577 GCA_045568015.1 Candidatus Poseidoniales archaeon
ACCGACCCATCGATTACCCTTGCAGCAAAGATGTTGCCAAGAGTCGAATCCTCCCAACCGGGAACAAACAGTGGCAAATTGCATTCAGCAGCTGCTAGGAGCCACGAATCAAGCGGATCTGCATCCGCCTCAACTTGTTTGACCAATTCGTATAGGAATTCATGGGGTAGTTCCCCAGATGATTCTTTCCACAAAGAAACCAATTGGGATTCAACTTTTCGAACCGCATTTTCCTCTGGTAAAGTCCTATTGGTAATTCGATTTTTCAATTGAGATTCTTCACTTGGAGAAAGGTCCCTCCAATTGGGAATATCTCCGTAATGCGAAGCAGCGATTAGATGGAACAAATCCTCTTCCAAATTAGCACCCGTGCAGCAAATTGCATGCACCTTGCCCTCACGGATTGCTGGTGCTAGGCTACGCCCGATTTCTGCCGTACTCATCGCACCCGCTAGTGTAATCATCAATCGCCCGCCTTTATCGACGAAATCACAGAGTGATTCAGAACAACGCCGCAACTCCCCTGCATTGAAATGGCGGAAATGGCGCTCGACGAAATCTCGCATCTCATCCCTCCATTACGAATCGATCAATCTCATTTCGTTGAACCAATTTGATTGTCGGAACCTCCGCAACCAATTGTTGATGGATGTCATCTGCAATGCCAGCTGGATCAACACCTCCACAGGTGAAACAATCAATCGCAAGGATTCCTTCGTCCTCGTAGCAGTGCGCACTAACGTGGCTTTCGTCGATTAGCACCACTGCCGCAAACCCAAGTGGACTTTTGACCCCATCAAATTGTTCAACATGTGCGTGAACTTCTCTTGCTGCTGAACGCGATACGGCGGTCCGTAGAACGTTGAGCATCCAGCTTCCTTCTCCTTTGAAACCGGAATAGTCCAGTGTAATGTGGCGGCCCTTTGAATTCATGATCCATCCTCCAATCTACGAGCGAGGTATGCGGCCACAATCTTGGTAGCCAGCATTGCTGCGGTAAATTCAGTCACATGGTTGTTCGAATCAGGGACTATTTCGTTGACATCAGCACCAATCCACTGTGCACTGGGTGCCGAGGCGATGGTTTCGATCGTTTCGACAACTTGCCAAAAAGCGAGGCCACCTGGTACTGGTGTGCCGGTCGTGGGTACATAGGCCGTATCCAATCCATCGAGGTCCAATGTCAACCATACAGGCCCTTCAATTTCGGATAACCTGTTCAACCAATTCAGCCAAGTCGCTTCACCACCACATGGATTCAACACATCTCTAGCCAACCAGGATTCGACGCGCTCATCTTCGGTGGCAAAGACCGCTTCTTCACGAGCAAATGCTCGAATACCAATTTGAAGGATTTCTCCAACACCCAAATCCAGCGAACGACGGGCTGCACATGCATGGCTATTTGGTTCCCCATCCAGTTCATCCCGAAGATCCGCATGCGCATCGATTTGAACTATGGTCAAATCATTGAGATTTATCTTGCTTCCAATCGCCTTCATAATCGCTGGAAGCATCCCATGCTCGCCACCGAGAATAACGGGGAAAGTAGAACTGAACCCAGATACATAATCTGTAATTCCAGACAATTGTTCCTCCAAACTATCGCCTTTACCATCCCATGGTTGTGCGGTGTGTAGGGTGAAACCACAGGGCAAGTCTTCGGGGAGGAGTGGGTCATACAACTCAACTTGTGCGGATGCGTCTATTGTTGCCTTGGGACCATCACATGTGCCCTGGCCATATGATGTGGTCAATTCGTATGGGACGGACAGTATAGCCACATCTGCAGCCACATCGCTCTCGGGCAACCCGAGAAAAGTTCCCTTAACTGACTCGGTCACATGACGACGCGGTGAATCAACCGTTTAATCGTGACGAAACAGCCTGATGTACGCCCCTATGGGGCGAAAATCGCCAACCGTTGAAATAGGTCCGCCTGTTCCCATGTATCATCCGGCGATGTACCAATTCGCCACAGGGGGTCCAATTGATGGGGATGAGTCTAGCGGAGTTGACAGCAGCAATCCAGACCCACATCGACCCTGATATGGAGACAATGACTGCAGAGGGTATGGCTGAGCATGCTCTCGGATTTTTCGGATTTTATGACCGAATTATCGACAATGCACTTGAACCTACAGATCGAAACCTGTTCTACATGTTCCAAGATTACGATTTGTTGACCACTGAATCCGAGGAAACAACTCTATGGGACGGTCGTGAATGGCGCATCCACTATTGGAAGTTCAAGCCTGAAGCGATGAATGCACTGGAGAAGCCCAAGAAAGTACTCTCCAACGATGACCCGTATGCCGGTGTCTACGACGATGTGCCCGCCGGTTTGTGGCGGACCCTTTCGGACGATGATTACGAAGAACCGCTCTTCTGAGTGCGCACGCCGAGATTTGAACTCGGGTGGCATGGTTGGGAACCATACATCATAACCGCTAGATCACGTGCGCATCAGTAACGGCGTGTTCGATATTGCCGTGTGACATCCACACCAGGGAATTGGTCTTCAGATTCACGATACACCGTCTTCAGATTTTTGACAAAATTTTCGTCATTGACAAGCATAATGAAATCACCCACACCCGGGTCTTCTTCTGCATCAAGCCAGCCGAGCAAGATCTCCATGGTCATCCTTGCACCTTCGCGATGTGGGTAAGCGTAGATTCCCATTGAAAGGGGTGGGCACACAATTGTCTCTACCTTACCTAGCGCTGCGACCTGTTCAAACATTGCATCGTATGCTTGGACGATAAGTTCACGTCTCCCCTCATCCTGACTGGGACGTCTACAATCTGGACCCACTACGTGAATCAAATGTTCCTGAGGTAGGTTGAATGCAGAGGTTGTGACCGCTGTACCAACCGGGCATGGTTGCAAGTTCTGAGCTCTCTGGACTTTACCGATTTCAATACAGGCTTCGCGCAATTCTTCACCTGCTGCTGAATGCATTTTTGCATCCAATCCTTCGCGTCCCGCGAGGCGATTGTTAGCACACGTAACAGCGACCTGTGCCTCGTATCGAGTAAGGTCGCCAGCAATGACGCGGAGCAACGAATGACGGCATTGTCTGGCGATGATTGCGTCGGCCATACATCGACAGGGGGGGGCCGCCGGATTTATGCCCATCGCCAAAAATCACAAATTTTTCTTGTACGGCACCTATGGTGCCGCTTGTCATGGTGCCGACACGGTGAAAAGTTCAGGGTATGGGTGACAATTCGTGCGCTCTCGAATGGCAATCGCCCTCGTCATCCTGTTCTCACTGCAGAGTTGGGCCGCAGTGTCGCTTCCAGAGGAAGCGAGAGCACACGTGGACGCGTGGGAGGAGACCCCATTTCGGGATGTGGCAGTGCTCGAATCATTTTCCCATCAAACTTTGGCTGACTACAGCGATGTTGCTGTAGTCATCAACAACCAAAGTGAGGTTAGTCGGACGATTGGAACCGCTTTTGCTTTAGCCCGAAACATTCCCCCTGAACGTGTCTTTTTGCTGACAAATGAGAGCACACCGACTGGTGAAACCATCAATTCCAACCAATTCACAACCTATTTTGCTGATCCGATTTCACAGATTATTTCTGAACGAAATCTAACCGAGTTGAATGTTCTAGTCACCACAAAAGGAGTGCCACTAAGGGTCAATGGCGGCACCAATTCCCGAGCATCGTTTGATTCAGAATTGGCTCTAATCGATGGGCCCTATGCTTCATCCATCTTTGGCGATTGGTATTCGGAATCAAGTTATGGGTTTGCGGCAGGGAATGAGATGAAGGCATTCGATCGAAGTGAACAGGGCTACTATCTTGTCACACGATTAACAGGCTACGATGTAGATACTGCATTGGGTTTGATCGCCAAAACAAACAACAGTTTTGGGCAGCACGGATTGAGTGTTCTGGATTTGGCAACGAATCGAAATGGTTCAGGATACAAGTGGTGGAATGATTTACTGTATACCACAAATGAGACCTTGACCGAAATGGGCTTCCCCACACATTTCAACCAAAATTCAACCTTTTTGACTGGAATGACGAATGTGTCGATGTATGCTTCTTGGGGTAGCAATGACGGGGCATGGAGCAACAATCAATTGTCTAATTCAGGATACGATACATCAGATGGCAGTTGGTCAACAGGGTCAAGGTATTGGGATGGTGTTGGTCCTTCTCTGTCATCTGGTGAACAATGGTGGTGGACACGACAGACTGAAACAAAAAGGGATGGCAATGCAGCCATGGAAGGTCGACTTGATGATGCGCCTTGCGGTGCAAACGATGCATCCACCACCAATGGGTTACTCGCAGAATACTTCGACAATAATGGCGTCACTTACAATGTCAGCACCATGGTAAATCTCTCAGGTAGAACCCCTGATTTCGTGCGCCATGAACCAAATATCGATTGGCCATCAACCCAACAGGCTTGGACGGGACTTGACAGTCGCTTCCTCGAGTATTGGAGTGCGAGGCATAGTGGTATCATTCACATTCCAACCGCTGGTAATTGGACCTTCTATCTACGGAGTGATGATGGTTCCAAACTGTGGATCGATGATGTGGAGATTGTTGACAATCAGGGGCACCACGCAATGCAAGAGCGATCCGGAGTGGTTTGGCTTGACACAGGTGAGCATCATCTCCGTACAGAATTTTTTGAGCATGGGGGGTATGCTGGTCTTGAACTCAAATGGGAAGGACCCGGGATCTCAAAACAAACGGTCCCAACAAACGTGTTGACTCGTGGAAGTAGTTTCCCAGTCAGAGAAGCCGAGTTGATTCATCATTGGGACTTCAACGAAGTGAGTGGCGATATTGCAAACGATTCTGTCGGTTCAGCCCATCTTAATTTCACTGGAACCAATGGTTCTCAATGGCGCACTTGTGTGCTAGGCAATTGTGCTTTCTTCGATGGTATTGATGATGAAGCTCGAGTAGATGTAGCCGATATGGTATCTGATTTCACAGTCAGCTTATGGGTTCAGGCAAATCACAGTGGACAATCTCGGCACTCATCGGCGATCGCCGTGAACGATGTGGCAGGGGATGATGATTCATTCCAGTTCCAGACGAGTGGCGGAAATCCAGGGAATTGGGAATTGTATCACAACAACTCATACGGTTTTGGAACTGTTGATCCTACCGTTTGGCAACATCTTGTGGCCACATTTGCCAACGATACAGTAACCCTCTATTTGGATGGAGTTGAGGTTCTCAATCAGAGCGTTCCAAACGGTACAGTGAACAGTATTGAAATTTACAAATTCGGAGTCAATCGAGCAGGTAACACTCATTTCGCCGGTGTTATCGATGAGGTACAGATTTGGGAAACCGCCCTGAATCCACTGGAAGTTGCGGATGTTCACGATGAAATTGTTTGGATTTGTCCAACGTTCAATACGACGAATAATTCTGTTGCCTATGTAGAACAGTCCTTCGATATTGATGCAGAGTTATCTGGACACGCCTGGGTTCTCGACGGTTACTCGATGAGAGAAGGTTGGGTTGAAGGGGATTGGTGGTTGGAGGTTGAAGCACATGATGCAAATGGGACTTCTCTTTCAATCAACATGTCTGATGAACGAGCATTTTCAGATGATTGGCAAACCCGTCAACTTCGATTCCGTCCGGATGCACAGGCATCACAGTTTACCGTTCGCCAAGTTGTGGAATTCTCAGATGGGACATACAATGGTTCGATTTTCTTTGATACCCTGAAACTCTATCCAATCAGGCCGGATTTCACTTGGTTGGATGGAAGCATTGCAGAAACTGCAGTGAGTACGGGCGGACGCACTTTCATTCTGAACTCGAGTTATGGGCAGAGTTTGGTTTCGGATTTACTCGATGACGGGGTTTCAGGCGTGAAGGGATATGTGTACGAACCCTACCTTACGGCGATTTCAAACCCGGAACAATTGCTCTCATGCTATGCTGATGGATATACAATGTCGGAATGTTATGCGGCATCCAATGTCATGCTATCTTGGATGGGTACTGTCGTGGGAGACCCAAAGATGGCTGCGTATGCAGATCGATTACACGATGTCAATGTCTCTGAAGTTCGATCTCCTGAACAATTGTCGATCGGGGAAAACGGTACATTGGAAGTCCTCTTGGAAAATTTAGCACCTGGAATCGCAAATGGGTTCCTCGAAATTCGTGACCGCCAAAACAACCTCCTTCTCGCCAATCGTTCAATGACGATTCCGGGTGGAAATGATGCGGGTAGTCGCCTCATCTTACCAGTGAACATCACACCGGTTCGAACAGGGTTCGTCGAATTCCTTGTTCGATGGATTCCTGCGGAGGCTCACCCGGAGCGTGTCGTGGAAAACAATCTTGCTCTGCTAAATATCGAAATCAATGCCCCTCCAGTCATTGATGAATTGACATGTTCGACAACAACGGCAACTCGGGGAGGTGTCGTAATTTGCCGGGTGGAAGTAAGCGATGATTTCGGCATGGGGGGCGCCATTCTCTCATGGCGTTACAACAGTTCCAATGACTCAAGCTTCACACCGATTGCAGCATCGTCGCAGAGTGGAGGTGCGATTTGGACCGCCGCGATTTCCCTACCGGTTGATGCCCCCTTTGACAATGTGGATTTGCACTGGGAGGTGTATGATCTTCAGAACCTGAGTATGGAGGCATACTGGGATGCGGCATTCAATATCACAGATGCAAGTGCAACTTGGTATGGAGTCCATGTTGAAGGCGCAGACCTTGCGCCATGGTTGGGCATTGACCCCCCTATTCTTGGAGACTCAGGTTGGGTTCGTGGCCGGGAACATGCCATGACCGCTTGTGTGATTGATATAGATCACAATAACGCCACTGAGATACCAGCGATTCTTGTGGATGGAATGCAATTGGCTATTCCGTCTCAATCCAGTTCAAGTGGAAGTCAAACATGCTATCAGAGTTCTTGGACCCCAATTGCAGGGGGTTCACTAGAGCCGGTATCAATCACCCTTCAAGTGGATGGGGTTGAATGGTCAAATCGCAGCCTAGCGCCCATCGATTTGGCACCTGTTGCAGAATTGGTAATGGATCAATCCTATTTGGATGGGGCTCAGGATCGTGTAGAGATTCAAGTCACTGACGAAGATGACCCAGGAGAGAGTTACCCAATTGAGACAAGTATCGATTGGCCAGGGGCCGGGATTCAATTGTTGAATGGAAATATCGTCACCGCTCCACCGGGTCTTGAAACAGGAGATGCGTCTATCTCAACGAGAATCACAAGTGGAATTTGGGCTGATTTGGAATGGTCTTGGAGCCAACCTGTGTTCCTGACCCCTCCTCAAATTTCGACACCTACGTTGTGTGTGAATGACATGCTGGTGAATACAATAAATCGAGGTGCAGAAGGCACGGATATTTGGGTTGGAGTTGCGGATGGACGCCCCATAGATTACGCGGGTCTTCGATTGGGTCCTTCAGGATCCCCTTCAAATTCATTTAGTTCAGTTTTCTTTGAGTTGGGAATCCCTCCTGCATCTTGCGCACCCGGAACTGGACAGCATACCCTCTATTATCGGATGGACCTCAATCCAGATGATCTATTGACGTGGGACCTAGGCCCGGTGGAATTGGAAGTAAATCTCAGAGATATTGATGGAATTAGTGGCCTTTCTCAGACATTAATATTTGATTTGCAGGGCTCTGAACCCATCTTGGATTTCTCAGCCATGCCGAGTGAATTTACATCAGGAAATCAGACCCAACTAATCGTCTCAATTATTGATCCAGACGGGGTCCAAAATATGGAGTGCTCCATTCTACTGAAGGATAAGGATGAAATTACGCTGTTTTCCCAAATTTACCATCCTGATGGGGATGCGGTGTGGGTTCAAGATTGGACGCCACCTGGAAATACAGACGCGAACCACACTCTGTATTTTGCTTGCTTAGATGAAACTTCACTGTCTGTTTCTGAAACATTATCCTTACGCGCGCGCGAGGGGACACCCCCGGTCGCGACCGAAAACACAACTCAACAGGCAAAGGATGAGACTGCGTTTTCGACGATGATTCTGTTAGGTTTCGCCGCAATTTTCCTTTGCATCATCACGACAACATTACTTCTCATCGGGCGGCGAGAGGAGATTGTTGTTGAAGAAGAGGATGACCTCCCAGATGACGTTTGGGCGAAGAGGGGTGAGGATTCAACCGATGATGTTCTAGCTGAAATGGCTGGTTTACAAGTATCCGAGTCTCGGCAATGGAGTGACACAGAATTGCTTGAAGCCGGTTGGACTCAAGAGCAAATTGACATTTACCGGGAACAGGGGAATGAAGAGGAGTAATAATCAATTAATTATTGATTAATGAATTGCCTAAGAAATGCACTGCATCCCTCAAACAGGATCGCTTCTGACATCACGTGATTGCAATTGATTTGCCTCACACATGCGAAACAATAGTACAGAATCCTCGATTTCAGTGCGTTACTGGAGTTTTGAGGCGACCATTGGATTCCCACCCCATATGGAACTAATCTGACGTTCCTTTTCAAAATCGATTCAGCTTGTGCAGAGAGGGGCAATCGAATGAAAATCCGCAAAACGAGTTACTGCAAAGCACTCCAGTATCAGCAACATGTTTTTGCATTACCAATCCAAAAAATCGACCCTTTTCGTGAACCTGCGACCAACTTCCACCTGGTGCTCGAAAAATCAGAAAAACACTCATTTGGGGCGCAGTATAGCGTTTAGAGAGGGTAATCCTTAAGGTGGTCCTGAAGAGCGTGGGATTCAGAGGTTAACTCTATGGGAGAAAAGAAGTACTTCGTCCTAATGAAGGGCGGAAAAGACACAAGCCAGGTCTTCGCAAGTCGCCAGCCACGTGGCGCGGCTTTGAAGGCAGCCACTCGTGGCGCAACCGACATCCACCTGCGAGAGCGTGGCACCAAGCGTGTCCACGTCTTCGAAGGCTGGACAAAAATGGTGACCCCGCCGGCGTCCGCGCCGGCGTGGCTGAAGGCGAAGGGCCAGATTAAGAAGGCCAACGTCAAGAAGCTGCGGGTAGATCACCTGTGATTAGAAACAGAGAACTCTGAATCTGAAAAAACAAGATAACACACAGGTCCGTCAGAGGCGCTTCGGTGCCTCTGGCGGGCTTTTTTTAATTCAATTATTATTCAATTAGTGGGCCTTTATTTTCGAAGGCCTACCTTCTTTGCAATCATTGCGATTGGATCGTAATATTCTGTGATGACTCGTTCCTTCAACGGAATGATGGCATTGTCTGTGATGTTGATCCCAGCAGGACATACCTCTGTACAACATCGGGTGATGTTACAATATCCAAGACCGAAATCATCCTTGATCATTTCAAGTCGGTCCCCTTCATCCATAGGGTGCATTTCCAAATTGGCCAAGCGCACGAAGAAGCGAGGTCCAGCAAATTCTTCGAAGAGTTGGTGTTCCCTCATCACGTGACAAGTGTTGACGCATAACATGCATTCGATACAAGAACGGAATTCTTGTATTCGATCGGCTTCAATTTGATCGAATTTCCAGTCCATTTCATCTGGCCCTTGGAGAGGAGGGATTGTTTTGTTGAGGTCATAGGCCCATTGTAAATCTGTCACCAAATCTTTGGTGAGTGGGAAAGCCTGCATTGGTTTGACTACAATCGGAGTATTCTCAGGGGTTTCCTCCATGATTTCTTCCATCCGAGTCATACACATTAGCCGGGATTTTCCATTGACCTCTGCACTACATGAACCGCATTTTCCGGCTTTGCAATTCCATCTGCAGGACAGGTCTGGTGCATGCTCCGCCTGGATTCGATGAATGACATCCAAAACAACCATTCCTTCGTCCATCTCAACGGTATAGTCTACCATCTCACCGGAGGGTACGCCCTCTTCATCGGGTTCACCACGGAAGACTCGAAATGTCACATCTTCAGCCATAATCACTCCTCCTCCTCATGTAGGTCATCGGCATCAAGGAGTTCCCTCAAATGATTAGGGATTGGTGGGTATTTCACGTGGTCCAATTCCATGTCACCGGATGGTGCCATCGTGATGACACTGTTGATTTTACCCCAATGCGAATAGTCTGGGGCCGGGAAATCTAAGCGAGTATGTCCACCGCGACTCTCCTCTCTGGCCAAAGCGGCCAATGTGCACATCTTACTGATGTCAATCATGGCACCGATTTCCAAGGCTTGATGCCAACCAGGGTTGTAAATTCGAGTTCCCCCCGGAGATGTTGTAGCCTCACGGCTTCGGAAAGATTCGAGATCTTCTAATGCTTCTTTCAATTGACTGCCTTGTCGTATGATTCCAACCTTCTCCTGCATCATGTCTCGTAGATCCTCGACCACCTTGGCAGGATTCTCCCCTCCCTCTCTATACAGAGGTGCAAGGGTTTCAGAGATGACCTGAAGAATTTCGTCTTCATCGATGCTAGCGTAACCATCCATTCCCGCAGCTGCTTCAGCCGCATGTTGGCCGGCTCTTTTTCCGAATGTGATTAGATCGGATAGTGAATTCCCGCCGAGGCGGTTGGCACCGTGTAGACCAGTGGCAGCTTCTCCTGCCGCATAGAG
>JBJLBW010000028.1:0-10520 GCA_045568015.1 Candidatus Poseidoniales archaeon
TTTCCGCGAAAAAGAATCGGAGAATGCTAACGCTAGAAAACATGGAATCCTTGGAGATGCAAACCCAATTCCGCCAAATCGATGGAGGATGGTTGGCACAAACCGAAGGCGCACCAGTCATCGATTGGTCCGAGGTTCGTTGTGTCACGAAAGCCGAAGCCGATCCAAACCAGGTCGATCTCGCACGATTCGGTGTTGCGGTCTGCGCACAAGTCAAGAGCAATTGTGTGATTTTCATTCAGCCTACCGAAACCGGATTCGCAACAGTTGGCATCGGCCCAGGTCAAACCAGCCGCGTCGAAGCGGTCCGAATCGCCGCCCGCCGTGCAGGTGACCGCGGCAAGGGTGCGATGATGGTCTCAGATGCATTCTTCCCCTTCCGCGATGGAATAGACACCAGTCATGAGATGGGAATCGCCGCAGTCGTTCAACCCGGTGGCAGCATCCGCGACCAAGAAGTCATTGAAGCCGCTGATGAGCACGGCATGACCATGCTGTTCACAGGCACACGATTGTTCAGGCATTAGTGATTGGAATGAGTTGGAAGAACACCCTTGCATTAGGTGCCATTACTGGAATGATAGTGGCGATATTCATCATCGCCGTATTTGTTCTTGCAGGAATCGACCCTGGCTCCTTTGCAGGACTCTGCGGCGGATTTTTCGTACTCGCGGCCCTTTCCGCTGCAATTGTCGATCAAATATCGAAACGAACAAGCATCCCTGGGGCGAGCCTCAAAACCCTCATTCCAGTAGGGTTTCTTACATCAATAATACCTGTATTTGGAGCAACATTGGGGTTGCCAAACAGTGATCTTGAATCATTGGTTACGTTGGTTGCTCTTGGGGCGGCAGGCGGAATTTTTTGGAGTCTCCCCATCGTATGTTGGGATTATTTCAAATCTAGAGATTAGTACGTAGCAATTACTGGCTTGATTTGACGAATCAATTGTAGCGATTCTATCCATGGCTTCCCCAGTTAAGCCACTGCCCCCTTCAAGTAGCCCGGCGCGCGCGCCCGAGGTGGGGAACTGAAGGGTGGACGTCAGTTTCTATGATTTGGGCGTAGACCCAGCCCTCGTTCAAACCCTTGAGGAACAAGGAATAACTGAACCCTTTGAAGTCCAAAGAGAAGCGATTCCTGATTCCATGCTTGGCAACGATATTTGCTGCCGTGCCCCAACTGGATCTGGCAAAACATTGGCTTTCAGCCTTCCATTGATTTCCCGAACCCCTCGTGCGGATCCCGAATTCCCAACCGCTCTGATTTTGTCCCCGACCAGAGAGTTGGCTGAACAAATTTGCAAAGTCCTAACACCGCTGGCACAAACCTTCGAATTGGAAGTCTTGGCAATCTATGGAGGCGTACCATATGGCCGCCAACGAAAGGCGCTTTCTCGCGGAGTCGACATTGTAGTTGCATGCCCTGGCCGCCTTCTGGATTTACTCGATCACGGGGCGCTCAGTTTGGAGGACGTCGGCGCAGTTGTCATCGATGAGGCCGATCGCATGGCCGACATGGGTTTCATGGAACCTGTTTGTGACATATTGGACCGTTGCTCACCCAATCGTCAAACAGTCTTGTTCAGCGCAACTCTGGATGACGAAGTCGGCGATTTAGTGGAAAATTACCTCCACGACCCAATGACCATTGAAGTTGGACCGAAAGAGGTCAGCATGGAGAGTATGGAACACTTCTTCTGGCTGATGAAGAGCTCAATGAAACCGGGAATTGCCTCGGAAGCAATTCGGAAATGTGGCCGCTCAGTAGTCTTTTGTCGCACACGAAGGGGTGCTGATCGGGTTGGACAAGAACTGATTGATGAGGGCATTGGCGTTGCGGTTTTACATGGCGGATTAGATCAAAAGAAACGAGATAAAGCCATGTCGAAATTCACCAGTGGCCGTTGTATTGCTCTCATTGCCACAGACGTCGCTGCGCGCGGTATCGATGTGGAAGGGATCAACTGCGTCATCCATTACGATCCACCTGAAAACGGCAAGGCGTACAAACATCGTAGCGGAAGAACCGCGCGAGCAGGTTCCACGGGAACCGTCATCTCTCTAGTTCAGAACCCCCAGAAGAAGATGTGCAGTAACATCCAGAAGGATGTCGGTATTTTCGTAAAATTCAGCCCACCAGATTTCAATTTACTTCCCAAGTATGATGTCGAATACATACCGCCCCCCCAGAAGGACAAGCCTCGCAAACCCAAGCGCGATGCCAGACGCGCTCGTTTTCACAAAAAATCCAACCGTCGCCAAGACGATCGACGCACAAGGCGTGGTGCAAATCCACGAGGTGGTCGACCGACTGGAAACCGCCGTCGCCCACGTGGTAAGCGACGCTAACTTGAACACTATTCTGTAGAATAGCCAATTTCTACTTCTTCATTATTTGTCCAAATAATGTAAATAGATTGTAGATTAATTCCATTCTCTGCCAAACCACGTGTAAATGCCCCCAGTGAACCGGGCTCATGGCGTAGTGTTGCAGTTTTCAGGTCTCTCACGATAAATTCAACACCCAATAATTCCAAAGCATCTATTGTCGCGTTTGCATCCTCCGTTACGATAGCAGCCATCGCCGTAGAACTCGCAAGCCCCGCTCCAGCGATGATATTGATTCCAGCATCTCCAATGGCCTCACAGCATTCTGCCATAGAACCAGGTCGATCTTCAAGCGTGATTAGAAATTCGTGCATGAACCGTTGAAAATGCAACTCGCTTTGAATTTACCGAACCTATCGGTGCATTAGTCCCGGGTTTTGACTTTAGCGTAGAGCCACCAAACCCCAATCATACCTGCAACAATAATCGTCACAGCCCCATAACCCGGATCCGCCCCATCCCACGTCGAAGGGTCCATCACTTCCCCCCCTCCAAGAGTGGAAATATACCACACAAAAGTTGTCGAAAACAATGTCATTAACGTAATCATCGCCATGACACCATATTTCGCATGTTTTGGAATCGTCTTCCCCGTCGCATAATACTCAAACATCGCCGCACCAAAATACCGATTCGTCAACGTCCAACGGAACATGGATTCACTCGAATATGAAAACAGAAATGCCGCCGGAACAGCCCAAGACACAGTCGGCCAACCCGGGACCCAAATACCGACAATGGCAAAAATCACGAACAACAATCCCAATCCGGTATAGAGACGACTCTTCGCCGGGTGACTGGCCACACAATATTGTTCTACGATTGCGTCAATCGACTCCAACCGCTCGGCCATGTTCCGCCCTTATCATGCCCCATATCACCCTTCGCATCCAAGGGCCAACCTCATCAGCCAGCACCATTTGCCCCAACTAGAGAGAGGTGAGGGAGATACGCGAAGCTACCGTGGAAAAACCCCTCCGCCTCGCCGTTTTCATCTCGGGTTCCGGATCAGGAATGGAGGCCTTATTGCGCCACCAAGAATCAAAACCATGCCTGCATGAAACAACGCTCGTCGTCTCAAATGTAGCAGGGGTATCCGGGCTGGATAAGGCCAAAGCACACGATGTTGAGACTGTTACAATTGAATTGGACGGATCGATATCCGATGTGGGCGCAAGGCGAGCAGCACACGAAACCATCATCATGGCCGCGTTGGAAGAACGCGAAATTGAAGCGGTGATTTTATCTGGATACATGCGGATTTTATCGCCATTATTCGTTCGGGAATGGCAGGGTCGACTGCTAAACATCCACCCCTCCCTTTTGCCAAAATATCCTGGCGCGCACGCACACCGAGACGCTCTAGAAGATGGGGCGACGGTCACAGGTTGCACGGTCCACCTCGTCGACGAAGGTGTGGACACAGGACATATTCTGGCCCAGAGTCAACTGGAGATTCACCCAGACGATGATGAAGAAAGTTTGTCAGAACGAGTCAAAATTCTCGAACACAAATTGTATCCCGAAACCATCGACGCATTTGCGAAAGGCCGCCGAGAACCGCAGACGAAGTCGCTTGAAGATTGAAAACGTAGACGACATCGGAGCGAACATGCGCGCTCGCGCCCTACTACTGGTTTTCTTGATGCTTTCTGCAGTCCTTCCGGGTTGCTTTGGGCCCGAAGATACCCCCTCTGTTGTGGAAGAACCAGCAGGAGAACAACGATTCTTCGTGACCGGCATCGATGGATATCCAGTAGATGTTCCATTGTTACCATTGGAATTCAACTTCAGTGATGTTGGCGAGAATGGACCAGAGCCCAGTATCGGTGTCACCTCAAGTGGATGCATCTTCTTCATTGCGCTGGAGAAAGTGATGCGCTCTTGCGACCACGGAGAAACATGGGAGGAAGTCCAAGGTCCCGAATGTTCACCTACAACCAGCGATCCATATGGTTGGGTCGATCCGATTACTGATCGAATTTTCAACGTCCAAATGATGGGTCTTGAAACCTCATGGATTTGTTGGAGTGATGATGATGGTGAAACATGGTTGGGCAATCCTCACGATTCCGGAACGACCCCCATCAACGATCACATCAAACTCGCGACCGGCCCATGGACCAGCAGCGGATATGGCATCGGTGGGTCCATCTCGCAATCGTTCTACGAAACCGCAGTTTACTATTGCTACAACAAACTCGCCGGCATCTTTTGCTACACCAGTTTTGATGGTGGTGCGACCTTTGAAGCAGGGGGCCAACTCGTCGGACCCGCAACTTGGAACGGGGGCTTGCACGGTGCAATTTCAACAGCACCCGATGGAACAGTATACGTCACACCCCCGCGTTGAAACTCCAACGATAATCATCTCCAAAGACAACGGATTTTCATGGTCTGAACGCACCATGGGCGAGGATGTAGGCACACCTTATCCCCGAAAGAATTCGGAGGTTGCGACCGATACAGATTCGAACGCCTATCACGTATGGACGGGGCCTGGTGGTTCTGATGCTGAAGGTGGATACTATGGTGAAGGGATCTACATGTCTCGAAGTACGGATTCGGGCGACTCTTGGGAGCAAGATAGCATCCGAATCAGCCCAATCGAAGTGGTATCCTACGCCTTTCCACAAATCGATGCTGGCGACCCCGGGCGGATTGCAGTCATGTACTTGGGTAGTGAAAATGCGAGTGAGCTGGGACAACCCAATTTGGACGGTGCCGCCTGGAATGGAAATGCGCACTATGCAAACTCAAACGTCTCTTACCACCTGTATATCACTTACAGCCTAAATGCTCTCGATGAGGACCCAGTATTCCACACAGTTCGTGTAACTGACGACCCCGTTCAGGTTGGCAGCATTTGCTTGAACAGTGGAGACTGCCGAGATATTGGCGGCTCCAATCGAAACTTGTTGGATTTTAATGATCTACACATTGACCGAGATGGGCGCGTTTACACGGCCTTCGCCGACGGATGCTTCGGCGACTGTGCGATGAAGGAAAACCCGCAACCAGAAGATTCCCGCAGCCGAAGAGGCATCATGTGTTACCTCACCAGTGGCCCTAGTCTGTATGAATCGGTCGGCGATCTATCAGAATTCTGAGACCAATAGGGGGTCCATCGAATGGAACCATTCTCCGCTTTTTTGATGATTGCTGATTTCACTTTGGCAATTCTCTTCGTGATTCTGTTCCATTATCTCTACCGAACAGATCGAATCCCCATATCCTATCTCTACGCCTTTTGGTTTGGAACTTTAATCGGCTCAACATGGGAGTTCACCTTCCTATTCCTAGGGCCCGAATTCCTGCATGGCGCTGTTGAATGGCCATGGGGGTTGGATGGCTGGCCCCGCAAGGTATCACATTCGATTTGGGACGGTGCAATTTTCATGTTTGGAGTATACCTATGCCATCGCTGGCTCGATGGAGAATTGTTTCAGAAGTTTAGTTCAAAAGAACTCGGCATCATGTGGTCTTGGGGCTTGTTCCAAGAATTATTGGTCGAGTATCTGTTCAATGGTCGAGTTTGGATTTACGAACCGTTGCCATGGAACCCAGTCATCATTCCAACAATCCCTGGCTCCGCACCGATGTCTCCCGGTTACACATTGATCCCCCAGGCGGTTTGGGTGGTTGCACCCTTTGTGTTCTACTTCGGCTTCTTGTGGCTTATCAAGCGATATCCGGAGTCGGTAGAGGACACGGTTGACAACTAGTCATCGTCATCATCCTTTGCGAATGTTCCGAGAATCCCTGCAACACTCCCAATCTTTAACTCATCATCATCAGACTCCATGGGTTCAACCAATTGTTCGATCATATCGCCCAATTTCTCACCCCTTATTGCACCATATATAACCCTGAAAAATAGAATTGTAAGGATGATGAGAAATGAACACACCATGAACCAGATTTCCAAATCAACCCCGAGGAGATGATTACAGTGTTCTGTATTTTCACTCAATGTGAATTTGCAACCATTCCCCATACAGCACCCACCTCCTAATCGTTGTATAATGATAGGGCCCTTCACAATTTGATTATATGGCGTCTATTGGTATCATTGTTTGATAGCCATGCAGATGTCCCCATTCGAGTTTATCACCGTCTTTGTTTCACTGATTGTCGGTTTTGCACTTTCCCACATTCTACGAGCAGTGTCCGATTTGTATGAAATTCGAGAACGAGTTAAGCCCTATTGGCTCAATTCACTCTGGGTTGTCACTGTTATCATGTGGTCCATTTTCACGTGGTGGGGACTTTGGATGCTTTCCATCGACCGAATCGATTGGACCTAATGCGCAATATTGGTTCCTTGTGATGAACGTATCATCGATTTACTTCTTCACAACATTGGTATTGCCTAAAGCGACAGACGATGGAACGATCGACCTGGAAAAAACACTATTTTTCAGTGCACAAGGCTTTCTTTTCAATCGTCGCATTCTCACTCTTCAGTTCAGCCGTAGTCAATCATTCACTATTTGGAGAACCTCTTATCGGTCCAATGACGATCATGCCATCTATTGTGGGATGTGCAGCGATCGGTGCGGCATTAACCGAATCCCAAGCATATCACAAGGGTGTTGGGGTATTCATGTTCCTGATGTTCATCGCCTTCCAACTCACCGATAACACAGTCATATCCTACACACTTTGAGATAATCCACAACTCTGTTATGGTGCTTGAAAATGAATCGATCAGATGAAGAAGCCACTATTGAATCAGACGACAAAGCATTGAACACACGGCAAAAGGGTTCAATTTCATTAATTTTATTCAGCCTGTTTATTTTCTTGCTTATTCCAATTCATTCGGTCGAAATTGCTGATTACTCTGGAAACACCTTCCAGGAAGTCCGAGATGAGATGGTCTGCGGTGTCGAGCGCTGCCAAATGAAGGTATCAATTGTAGATTTATGGACATGTGATTATGAGGGTCAAAAACACGGATGCTTTTTGCACTTCAGATGCCAAAAATTCAGGTGCAACTATTGGGATACTTTCAATCTTGATATCGCTATTATTGTCGGTGTCCTGCCTCAAATTTTTCTCAGATCCTGAAAAAGCGACACCCCCTGTTAGTGGTGATTGAAATGAATCGATCAGATGATGAAAGTAAGGATTGGTTTTGGGTTATAGTGACTTTGTTCGTTATTTTGGTTGGGGTAGCTGTTTGGGTATTAGGTGCATACTTCTTCATGAAAGCAGTCGAATCCATGTGGGCA
Source organism: Candidatus Poseidoniales archaeon (assembly GCA_045568015.1). GTDB lineage: Archaea > Thermoplasmatota > Poseidoniia > Poseidoniales > Thalassarchaeaceae > MGIIb-P. Next base: position 7,628 of record JBJLBW010000028.1, read on the forward strand.
AGCTCTTGACCACAGTATTCTGTGAATCACCCTCTCTCTACACTGCCATACCAGAGATACACAATCGCTTCCCCAGCAGCATGGAAAACACACCCTCTTTTGTGTTCCTTTCCAGTCACCCTGCAGAATCAAACAATATACGGACTTACTCCCCAAAAACCAATTAATTTGAATTTTTTATACACTTTTTAATTAATTTGAATCAAATTACACCAAATCAACCCAAAATCAACGATCCACACCTCTCGCCACAGCACCCAACAACCCTGGGTATCGCCTGCGATTTGAGTTCGAGAAACCAGCCCGCTTGGAAACCCACCGTTTTGTCCAAATAACTCAATTAATACGGAATTAATTGATTATCAACGAATTAATTCATTAATCCTCTCGCTTTCGGGAAGTCACATGGAGGCTACGGTCACACTCCCTTCCTTGCTCATTGAGCGCCTGATGGTGGGGGCAAACGAGATAGATCTTTCAATCAGTCAATACTGCCAATTATTGCTTGAAAATCACCTGCAAGATGAAGAAAACAGCACAGTTGTAGACCCATCGATCATGGACCCCCTCAAATTGGTGAATTTGGATGAAGGCAGGCTCAGCCAAACACTCGCAGCAAACCCCTTCTCGAAGGGTGCACTTTCAGGCCACATCAATCGCCTCCTCCCACTGAAGTATGGTTGCAGGATGCTATGGTCTCTGCTGGATGAACAAGGCAGTGGCCCAACCATCCACGACTTCCGTGCTGCAATACGGGTGAACGTAACACCTGTTCGAGCCTTACTCAAGCAATATGATGAGCACCAAGGCAGGGAAAGAGGCTCACGAATTCATTCTTCCTTCCCACACGCCGAGCGTGCCGCCACCAACCGTTTCCTCAATCACTACATCGTTCGTCGAGCTAGGGCTGGCGAAACTGACCCATCCGGTGCACTGTACGATTTCGGGTTGATATCAGTAGATGATTCCGGCAGAGTTCAATTCACTGAATCCGGAGCTCGGTTCGCCAGGGAACCCAATCCAATCATCGATGATTCTCTAGAGGGTGGACCATCCCTTTCCCCCACAGAGAGGGCCCTAATTGTATCTCAAGTCCGAAACAACATGGGCAAAGAATGGATCTATATGCGCCACATCATCGATGGAATCCACGTTGGATTCAAACACACCCACGACCTTGCTTTCTCGAATTCATCGAAGGTATGGACCTGGCACCAAAGCCAACTGGAGCGAATCGGTCATCCCCCACATGAGAAGCGGCGTCCTTGGCCGTATGCAAGCATTGGGATTCATCGAGCGAATTTTTACTGCAAATCGAGTTGAGTATACCATCACTCCAGCCGCAGTCCACGTCATCGATTGAATTCGTCTCGGCAGTGGCTTCAGCAATAAATCATAAACTGAGGCATATCTCTTAGAGATATGCCTTGGGCAGCATATGTGCTATTTGCAATTCTTGCCGCCCTGTTCGGCTACGGGATATTCAGCATCCTAACGGCTGTTGAGAACCCAGCACACACAACCCGTCTTGGCAATGTTCGGGCCACCCCTGTGGAAGTTGCAGAGCCACGTCCCAACCGATTTGCGTTGGAGGATGACATGGCACGCCTTTCAACCCCCAGTACACCTCCATCATCGGACCAACAATCGGAGGGAATACCCGAGTTTGAAGAAGCCGAATCCCAACTCGAGGCCGAATTAATCGACGAACTCCAAGAACCCGACCCACAACCCCCTCTCGACTCCACCGAAGCCCTTCTTGCTGAGATTGGCGCTGAATGGGATACAAATCCAAAGCGGAATTCCGAATCGCCCACACCAACCATCGAAACTGGGGAAGAAGTATCCAACCCCAACCTCGCAGACTTCCACGACCGACTTGCGAGAGAGGGGGCACAATCCGGACAAGTGCAAATCAGCCTTATTTGGGATAATATCAACGATCTGGACCTGAGTGTCGTCTGCCCCTCGGGTGAGAGAATTTCGTTTGACAACAAGTTATCTGCATGCGGTGGACAATTGGACGTCGACATGAACGAAGCACCCACGAGTGAGCAACCAGTCGAGAACATATTCTGGTCTGCAGGGGCGGCACCCAAGGGTGAATACAAGGTCTTAATCGAGCATTTTGAATACCACGCTGAGGAAGACCTCACCCCTTACAGGGTGTTGGTCGACGACGGTAACGGACCCAAGGAATATCGTGGTGAAATCACCAATGATGAGCCACCCAGATTGGTGTGCACATTCACAATAGAGTAGGGGATTGTATGCGACTGTCTAGAAAATCCCGAAAGTTCCAACGGAGGATTAATCGTTCTAGGTCAATCGAAACACTCCAAACAATCGCGAACGAAGTCCAGGTTGGATACGACAGTAGAGAGATCACCCACAATGAAGCAATTACATTGGGCAACAATATCCAGACTCGTGCTGAATCTATCGATAGTAGCCAAATCGTCTATGCAATATCAGACCGCGATACTTATCGCCGCCTTATTGAAGTGTACTTAGATGACGGCATATTGAGCCGAACCGAGCAAATCCTGCTCTGGGACGAACGAAGGAAGTTGGGGATTTCGGAAGAATCTCACACCACCCTTCTCGCATCTCTTGTGAATCGGTATCAAAGACAGGGCCGCCCAATCCATATCCAATCGTTGCCAACTCCTCCATCTGATGAAGATGAGGGAGAACAGGGGGAGTGACGCAATGGACCCCTTGGTTGGCTATGCGATTGTATCTTCAATTGTCATCGTCATGGTTTGGCAGGCGATTTCACACTTAAATCAAGGAAGAAGAAAACCTGAATCCTTACTCGGCGCTCTGAAGATGGAGGACATCGAAGTAGAAGACTCCCTCCCCCCTTCACGTGCATCGCAACACCATTCAC
>JBJLBW010000029.1:0-10339 GCA_045568015.1 Candidatus Poseidoniales archaeon
TCATGTATGGACAAGCAACTGCTGAAAGTTCGAGCACATGGCAAACGTGGACACACTCCGCTACCAACGATGTAGAATCTGATGACCAGATGAGTGAAGGAAATTATCCCGGTGATGCAAATAATGGTGGTGGGCCTCGATCATTCACTTTTGATGGCACAAACCCTGTTGCTGAACCGCTAGAAATTGACAACACGATTCCAGTTACTGGGAATATTCACTTGCTAATCATCTGTGACCTTGCGAATGGCGAGTGTACCAAGGAAATCACTGTTGTTCTTCGACTTGGAAACAGAGATTTGGCCCAACAAACGATTAACGAACCTGATGAAGATAACAACTATCCGTTTGAATTCTTCATCAACCAAGAAGAAGTGAAGGCTGACGAAACCTTTGGTTTGCGCGTGTCATTCCAAAAACCGCAGAGTTTCAATCCGAATGATGGATACATTCTGTATCTTGGCCCTGGTGAATCATGGATGGACATTCCAGTCATGGCTCCATACGAACCCGTTGTTCCGGGTCTTGACGCTGCAGAGTATGTATCGCCCTATGCGCAAGCATCAGGGTATAATCTCGAAAGCGCAAATTCAACATCCATGATTGGATTTGTCTTTTGGGCCCTTCTTGGCATCGGTGTATTTGTTGCAGGATTCATGTTCTTGCCACCGATTCCAATGAAGGAATTGTCAATCTTGTTCACAGGATTGGGTCTGTTGGTTTCAATGACGGTTGCGCCGATTATTGCCGGGCCGCTGCAAATGGGCAAAGTCAATCCCGACGATCCAGATGTTTGGTCCATTGACGAATTAATCCAATTGGATGAGCGACCTGGTTCATTCATTGGAGATGCCTTTGTTGAGGATTATGAGTTCTCCATCTATGTGGAATATGATGATGTATTCATGACAACTGATCGTGGGGAGGAAATTTCAGGTTTGGGATATGAAGAATATGCTTCACTCTTTGAGGACCCCGAAGTGCCTCAGCGAGGGAAAGAATACGTTCAGTTGTACTTCTCGTTATTCCACATCGATTTGCGTCCGGGACAAGCGGTTCTCGCGCAATCAATGATTGTCAATTCAACCAACCCGGCTACCGGTGAAAGTTCATTGGTGCCATTGCATGCTTGCATGGATTGTACAGATCCTGATTCGGGTGGGGCTTGGGAAACCGAAATGGTCACTGTGACTATTGCTGGGGAAGATTCTGAACGATTTGCGATTCAGCACGTCTTGTGTGAAATCATCGGTGTCGATTCTTCGTGGGGTGTTTACGCGCACGGTCTGACTGCACTGGGGCTTCTCATGGGTGGAATCGGTTTTTGGATGTCGTTTAGGCAAAATCGCCAATATGACGATGAGGATGATGAAGAGCCTGATGAAGACTTTGAAGACGCCCTTGATGATCTTGAAGAATTCTGAGGCGGCTTGAATGGGCTGTAATCTACGAGACCTCGCTTCACCGGTACCCATTCAGATGACCGACCTCGCAGGCCAGCGCATCGCAGTAGATGCCTTTCTCACAGCCTACCAATTCATCACCAGTCTACGTGCGAGAGGAGAAGGGAAAGATGGGACATATCTTCGAGATAGTCACGGAAGACCTGTCTCCCACCTGATGGGTTTTCTAGACCGAAGTGCTGCCCTCATCGATGCTGGTATTGACCCTGTGTTCGTGTTTGATGGCCGACCACATGAATTGAAATTTGAGACTCTGGCCGGGCGTAAGGAACGTCGTGTAAACGCGAAGGAGAAATGGGAGGCAGCAATCGAAGCAGAGGATTGGAAAGCCGCTGACAAACTCGGTGCACAGGTAGTATCCTACTCACCTGAAATGGTACAAGAAACACAACAAATGCTTGACCTGTTGGGAATTTCTTGGATTGAGGCTCCGATGGAAGCAGAGGGTGCTGCCAGTGTATGGTGTCGCCAAGGACAAGTTGCTGGAGTTGCGAGTCAAGATTGGGATGTTCTACTCTATGGAAGCCCGATAATGGTTCGAAATCTGACCAGTCACGGCACCAAGAAATTTGGACGGGTGATAACCGCTGAACAAATTGTGTTGGCCGATCTCCTTGAAGAACATGGTATCACCCAAGAACAGTTGATTGATTTGGGAATCATGGTCGGTACAGATTTTCACCCAGGTATTCGAGGAATTGGGCCCAAAACAGGTCTGAAATTAATCAAGGAATATGGAACTATTGAAGCGGTTTGTGAAGCTAAAGAAAAGGAATTGCCCGAGAGGCTCGATGAAATTCGTGAATTGTTCCTGAATCACCCCATTTCTGGTGAACTCCCTTCAGCAGGGATGGCTGATGAAGATGGCTTGAGAGAATTTCTCATCAATGAACGCGATTTCAGTGAAAGACGAGTTGATCGCGCACTTGAGAAAATGAAGGGGGCTGGGAGAATGCGAACAAAGGGGCAATCAACGCTCTTTGACTTCTAACCAGCCCACACACTCAAGACGTTAAGGGCAAACCAGCGATTGATGAGAGGGCTTCTAGAGACACGTCGTTTCTGGTTATGTCTTCTGATGACCGGTATTGTTCTGCATGTGCTTGCAGCATTGCTGATGCCTGTTGGACTGGATGCCCATCTTCATTCGGTGTACGTCACAGATGGAATGGAAGATGGAGACCCTTCACTCGATTGGGGCCCCGTGCGAACGGTAAGTGATGAGGGCTCTATGCCATCTACCGTGGATGCTGATAACCGCTGGGCAGTTTGGCATCTGTGGATTCAAGCATGGTTCGAAACATTTGGAACGAGTACATCGACATTGCATGCGATGGGGTTGGCTACAGGGTTGTTGGCTCTAGTGGCTGTTTTCATGACTACACAGAAATTATGGGGTTCTGAAAATGCACTGAGGTTGACCGCATTAGCATCCGTATACCCTCCTTTAATCCGTGCAGCAGGGAGATGTTACCAAGAAGGAGCGATATTGGGACTTGTCAGCCTCATCTTCTACTCACTGATCATGGGTGAGAGACAAAGGAAACAGGGTCGTGTTCCTTGGTGGTGGCTTGTTTCGATATTGGGCATTGGCATCATTCTAGATTTCAAGGGCCTTCCTCCAGAAGGAATGATCTTTGTTGCGATCGCTCTGCGCTTGTGGGCTTCCAAAGAAGAACTGTTTACAACACTGCAGAACCGTGAGAAAATATCCATTATTGTGGGTACGAGCATCGTTACGCTATTGTTTGCATTGTTCCAGAATGGTGTGGACATCGGTGAATTTGGATTTGATCTCGTTTTGTCCATTTTGGCTTCAGTCATTCTGGTTGCTGTTGTCTTTGTCTATGTCGGCATGGGCATATTTGTCCGAGATGTTTCTGAAAAATTGCAAAATAACGAAGCGAATTTGGTTCAGAATGCTGGTATGGCAGGACTCGGTATTGTTCTGGGATATGTTGCAGCACTATGGATTGTTGAAGCAGCAAATCTAGGAATGGGATTCGTGGATGTTTGGGAAACTTTCCGACACAATCCCAGATATGCCAGTTTTCTAATCTTGCCTCTATGGTGGATGTGGATGGCAAATGGTGAAGAAAATTCGATCCGCCCCTTGCCGAGAAGAGAGGTATTCTTTGCTGGTGCAATGGCAATTTTACTGCTTCTGAATGCAAACATGTTGGTACAAACAGGTCCTAGAGGGATGGAGGATATTGGAAAATCATTGTCAAATGAAATTGAAGATGGCGATGAAATCCTGTATATTGCCCCAAAACCGCTGGCCATGCACAGATTGTATACAATACAACTAGACTTGGATCCACAAGACGAATTTAATGTCACGGGATACTGGAGGAGTCCTGATTCAAATTGGTTGGATGAGTTAGAGGATTGTTCTGCTTTGGGACGAGTGACATGGGTTATCATCGATCCACATGTCTATACCGGACAATTCGAAATATCGAACTTGGGTATACCTGGCGAAGCTTCACTGTTTGAATATGAAACAGAGAGCGATGTGCTGTTTACTGTGCTGGAGCTTTATTCTCGTTGCACTTCCGAAACGTGAGAGGCCCCCGCCTTGACCTAAGCCAAAACGGGGACGCACACGGTGAACGACTCAAGCGTTCTTGTCAGACTGCACCTGAACGCGCACATCTTGTGCGGCGCCCTTGGTGGCCTGCATTGCCTTACGTACGCGAGTACCTGCGGCAGAGTTTCCTCGATCGTGCTTACCTGCATCGACGAGGGCTTCGTTCAACGTGTCAATCATTCCTTGTACCATGTCTGCTACTGACATAGCCCCCGCCCTCTGAAGACCGCTCTTAATCCTTCACTTTTGGAAGTCGGCTATCGGATGACTAAAACCGCGTTTCTGACTCAAAAGACGACTTGCTCAGTGAGGTGGGGTGAAACCCCTGTGTTCGCCGAGAACGCGGAGGCGTGCCTCCGAAATCGATCACGATGTTCGAATGAACGAACTGTCAGCCTGCATTGTCCAAGCGGTGCCATCAGGTGCTAGATACACAGTCTCTCCAGCATGTCCGGTTACGTATTGTCCACCTGGTGTGAGCTGAGTGTAATCTGGAACCGAATTGACGACCGGCGCAGCAGTAGGAGGTGCTGCTGCAGGTGTAGCGAAAGCGACTTCTGTGCCCCAATCTGGCGTGGGTTCATTTCTTCCGCCACGCAGTAGCACAGCACCGAGAACGCCTGCTATCACGACTAGGAACACCAAGGCAGCAATGCCACCAATGACCATGATGCTCATGCCACCGGACTGAGTTTCCTCATCATCTCCTGCTTGCTCGTTATCGGTGTCATCACCAGTTTCATCGGTTGGGTCTTCAGAACCAGGCTCTTGAATCGCCAGATAAGATACGGTGTCCGACTCATAGTCGAATCCGTCTGTACCAATTGCAGTAACGATAATCTTGACTTCATCGAAGTTGGCCAAACCGTTTCCTGAGCTTGGGGCGGCAGAGAACGTGTGCCCTGTCTGCAAGACTGATGATTCGATTGCTTCGACTCCTTGCTCATAGCAAATTCCACTCTGTGTGTTACAGATTTGCCATTCTGCTTCGATGTTGGTCAATTGAGTGTCACTCAGTTGTACGATGAAGAATGTCGGTTCTTTTCCGAAGAACATGTCTGTCACTGCAATGTCGAGATCGCCGTTACTACCATCATTACTCCAAACCAATGGTACACTGTCTACAACCGTGACCATCAGATTCCATTGGCCACTGTCGCCATGAGAATCGGTTGCTGACAACTGGATTAGGTACTGACCTGCGCTGCCGTATGTTGCTGTAAGTGTGCCAGAAATCGGGTTGTATTGGACCATACCATCGTTGGATGTAACCGACGCCCAAATCTCTGCATCATCATCATCAACGTCTGTTAGACGAGCTGAAAGATCCAATTCAAGAGGTGTGTCTACCTGAACCATGAGATTGTCCAAACCGACTGCATCAAAGCGTGGAGCGTCGTTGATGTTCTCCACGTGCACGTGAACTTGTGTTTCGCTGAGTTGCCCATCTGTGTCCGTTGCACGAACTGTGATCACAACACTTCCATGAGCATCGTCATCAATTGCGGTCATCATGAGACCGGTCGGCCAAATTTCAGCATCGAGGATATTGGCTGGTTCGACGGAGACAATCGCCAATGAAAGATCCATCACGCTCGATGGATTGCCATCTGTATCGGTGTCGGTAAGGAACTGTGTCAATCCGAGTTGGGCGCTGCCGCCTTCATCATAGGACTGGGCTGGAATACTGGACCAACGGGGTTGACCGTTCTCAACCACATTGAACAGCAGAGTACCGGTGTTTTGGTCTTCCCCATCATTGATTGTGATACCAATGCCTTGTGTCATTGGGTTGCCCATGTTGTCCCACTGCATGGTTGCGAAGTTGACCTCAATTTCTCCTGCCGAGGCGTGCCATGCGATGAACGCAGGGTGCTGGCTGGTGATGACCAAGTTGCCCAGTGGGGTTTCTGCATCACAAACAAGTCCGGCCAAAGATACGCGTTCGTTGGTTTCAACCTTGACGGTTGGTAGACCCGGGAATGATGGACAAGTGCCAGGGGCGTTGTCCGGTTGGTTTGGATCGATAACCTGTGGCAGACCATTCATCAGACTGAAGGCATCAGTGAATGCCGTCCAATCACCGACTTGACCACGAGCATCTGTGAGTCGGGCTCGGACGTCATAATCTCCACTGGATGCTGTGTTTACGGGTTCTACTGTGAACACATAGCGCTCGTATTGTGTGCCGGGCGCGGTTAGACTTGTTGGAGCATCGACCCAATCAGAACTCCATGTACTGGAGCCGCTTGGAGCGACTTCGAATTCCGCGGTCATGGTCGACATTGTGTCAACACCGTCTCGTGGATTCCCTGTGACGTCAAAGTCGAGGGAACCACCGCGTGCAATTGCAATATCTCCGTCAGCCGCCGGCGGGTCGGTAGATGGTGTGAAATCATGCTCGATGTAACTCATCTGAACGTTGTTGGCCCCATTACCATCATCGGTTAGGCCCGTGACTTGGGCCTTGAATCCTGTTAGGCCGTGTGCTGTGTTAACGATGCTTGATGTGTCAAATGTAGTGCTGAATGTTTGAGTGTTCGTTGAACCTGCTGCATTCGATAGGGTGTTGAGATATGTCTGGTCGAAGCACTGGTTGTCGTAGCACATCTCGATGGTTCCGCCATCTGAATATGTGTCAGCCCCAGCGTTACGAACCGTCACTTCAAGATCGAGTGTGTCGCCTGTCATGAAGCCGGGTGCACCATCTTGGTTGTCAACTGTAAAACTGACAACTGAAATGTCAATCGGAGGCTGCATGGTGCCGTCAGCAGCAGCGAAGACATCCTCTTGGAAGCTGCTTGTGCTCCAGTCGCTAAACAGAGCCGCTACGACGTTCATGTTGCTAGCGCCTTGTCCGACCAAATTGTTGGGTACAGTCCAAGTTGTGCTGGATGAGCCAGATGCGAGGTTGATAGTTTCGAATCCTGTTCCGCCGCCCACGCTTCCACTGTTGCTTGCATAGCCACCATTGTTGAGGAGCCATGCTTCCCAGCAATTGTGTCCTTTGCTACCATCGGAATAAGCATGCGAATGGCAAACCTTCTCGGTTACTGCTGCATACAACTTGATGGATGATGCAGCCGTGCCTGAACCGATGTATGAGGCTGTGATGGTTACATCTGATGTGCCATCGCCATTGTCACTCTGTCCAACGTTGACTGTATAATCAGCAGCGGTGGAGTGCATGTTACCGCCACTTGAGATGTACTGATCCCAACAGGTATTGGAGCCACATCCTGTGTTTAGAGTGGCATCACCGAAGGAAGTCTTTGGTGCTCCACCCGATTCACCAAGATGTTGAACACCATAAATCGGAGCGATGTTACCAGACTCTGCATCTGCCGTATTACCGTAGGATGCACTGTGGTAAGAGATGTAGACATAGTTGTCCGGTAGGCTGTTCTTGGCCTGATTGTGTGCTGGACTACCATAGGCATAGCAGTAACCACAATTGTCAGAAGTAATGTACTGTGCAAACACCGTGTGACCAGGGTTGGTCGGTGCGGCAAGAGGTTCTGCAAGTTCCAGCAGTTCACGGTCTTCATTTTCTTTATCGCTGAAGTCCAAAGCACCATTCATGGTCATCAGAACCATGATGGTAGCAATCATCAGAGTATTCACATAGCGTGTGCTCATGGTTCCTCCTGTAAGGAGGACGCTAATAACAACACCCATCTTAGGTCATATCGGAAAAACACGTAAATTTGGCTGAAAATGGTGGAAAAATGAGGTCAGTAGACCGATTGGAAGAGGTTGTCTTCAGCGATTGGTTCAAGTCCAACCATTCAGCCCAACGACCGAGGAGACTGTAGTATGGTCGATGATGGCTATCGGAGCGCCCTTCCCGACCCCGATGAGGAGGAAACGGAAGAATGGCGAGAATCAATTCTCTCCGTCGAGGAAAATCTGGGTCCAGCGCGAGCACGATATCTATTGCAAGAAGCTGTAACTGCTGCAAATTCAATCGGTGTTCCACTCGGTGAATTGACCCAAACCGCATATGTCAATTCGATTCACCCCGATGATCAGCCAAGTTATCCTGGAAACCTACAGATGGAAGGGAAAGTTCTCGACGTCATTCGCTGGAATGCGATGATGATGGTGACCCGTGGAAACAAATATTTCGAGGGGATTGGAGGGCACATCTCTACCTATGCGAGTACCGCACATCTCTGGGAGGTTGGTTTGAACCATTTCTTCAAAGGAAAAGATGGTGATGGAAATGGAGACCACGTCTACTGGCAAGGGCATGCAAGTCCAGGCCTATACTCCCGGGCGTGGATGGAGGGGCGAATGGATGAAGCCCGAATGGAAAATTTCCGTCAAGAGGCCTTCAGTAAGGGGTTGTCATCATATCCACATCCGCGACTAATGCCTGATTATTGGGAATATCCTTGTGTAAGCATGGGACTTGGTGCCATGACTGCAATTCGACAAGCCCGCTTCAATCGCTATCTACACAATCGGGATTTGGTTGACACCTCAGAAAGTACATCTTGGTATTTCATGGGTGATGGAGAGTCGGATGAACCCGAATCACTCTCGGAGTTGACCCTTGCTTCTCGAGAAAACCTCGATAACATTGTGATGGTCATCAACTGCAATTTGCAGAGATTGGATGGACCTGTTAGAGGCAATGGCAAGATTGTGCAAGAATTGGCCGCTAGATTTACCGGGGCCGGTTGGAATGTGATCAAATGCTTGTGGGGTTCGTCGTGGGATGATTTGTTCGCCAAAGACAACAACGGTATTTTGGCTGCACGTCTCGAAGCACTTGCAGATGGTGATGAACAGAGAATTATGACAGCGGAGGGGGCTACGATTCGTTCTGATTTGTTCAACACGCCCGAACTTGCCTCGATGGTATCTCACCTCTCCGACTCAGATTTGGAAGATTTGACCAATGATGTAGGTGGACATGACCCCGTCAAGATTTACGCTGCATATTCAGCCGCAAGAGCACACAAAGGAAGGCCGACGGTTGTGCTTGCACGGACCATCAAGGGATGGGGTTTGGGGCCTTCGTTCGCTGGGAGAAACTCTACGCACGGGAAAAAGAAAGCCGACCAAGAAGTACTCCAATTCATGCGTGATGATATGAACTTGCCATTTGGTGATGGAGACCTTGAGAAGTTGCCCTATCTTCAACCTGGAAATTATCCTGATGAAGTCGAATACCTGCTCCACCAGCGCGAGAAATTGGGTGGATTTTTGCCCGAAAGGCGCGACCATAAGATGGGGCTTACAACACCAAGTCATGATGCATATGCAGAATTTGATGACGGTACGAGGGGGTCCCTCAAAGTCAGCACGACGATGGTCTTTGTTCGGTTGATGCGGAGTTTGATGAAAACGGATGGCTTTGGAAAGCACGTTGTCCCAATCGTCCCCGATGAAGCGAGAACATTCGGCATGGATCCACTGTTCAGCGAATTTGGAATCTATGCTCCAGAGGGGCAATTGTACAAACCTGTGGATCATTCTGTCTTGATGAAATACAAAGAGAGTAAGAGTGGACAAATTCTCGAAGAGGGCATTAACGAAGCGGGTGCAATGTCGACATTTATTGCCAGTGGGACCTCATATTCGACTCAGGTTTGTGCCACGATTCCATTCTACATTTACTACTCAATGTTCGGATTCCAACGCGTAGCAGATCTGATTTGGTCGGCTGCAGATAGTCGTGCAAGAGGGTTCCTCATCGGGGCGACTGCAGGTCGAACCACACTCAATGGTGAAGGGTTGCAACACCAAGATGGGCACTCACACTTGATGGCGATGACCAACCCTGCCGTGCGTGCATGGGATCCAGCGTATGCCTACGAATTGGCGACGATTATCAAGCACGGAATTGAAGAGATGTGTAACGATGAAAAGGATGTCATCCACTACATTACGGTCTACAATGAGAATCATCCAATGCCAGCCAAACCATCCGATGCTGATGAGGGGATTCTGCGGGGCCTATACCGCCTGAGTGGAGACGATGGAGCTGACGTTAGATTACTCGGATCTGGACCGATTATGCTGCAGGTCGAAAAGGCTGCGGAAATGTTGTCTGAGCGAGGTGTCTCTTGCGAAATTTGGTCGGTTACTTCCTATGGTGAACTGCGGCGAGATGCGGCGGAAAGTGAGCGGTGGAACCGACTTCATCCTGCTGAGGATGTACGCTCATCATGGGTTGCAGATCACTTGGACGATAGCGTAGGAACAACCGTTGCAGTGAGTGACAATATGATGGCGGTTCCCGACTTAATTCGACAGTGGGTTGGCGGTGATT
>JBJLBW010000030.1:0-9955 GCA_045568015.1 Candidatus Poseidoniales archaeon
CCGTAATCACACGAACAGTTTCTTTCGTATAATGTGGAATTTTGAACCCTATCCCTTCAGATTTGTCCATTACTTTGACTGCTTTAGGATCCAATTCTATGAGTAACCCCCACACAATACCTCCAGCCTTTGGGATGATGTTTGCCTTCCCTCCGTCTTTCCCTTTCTTGGTAAATCCGAATTCCCAGTCATCTAACCTAGCTATTCTTGCATTGACCAAGATGTGCTCAATCCCCTTCTTTTTTTTCAACCTGTTTGGGTCCATATTGCTGCCATAAGCAAATTGCATTTCCATTCAAATGCCCCCTCAAACTCTGCGGCGCAACTTTTCCATGAGTCCATCGGCCTCGCCCAAGGCATTGAGCGTATTTTCGAGTCGTCCTTCGTCAAATGCAGCCTTGGCGTCTCCAACCGCCTTCTCACAAGCCGCTCTCTCACCATCGATGGCCTTGATGCCAACCGCTTCCAATTTCTTGCGAAGTGCAGTCCATTCATTCTGTACATAGGTAAGCAATTCTTCGGCATCTCCACTGGCCGCATCCAGTGTATCGAGATCCGTCGTAAGTCTCTCAAGAAGCGCTCCAGCATGTGACCAGGATTTTCGCTTGGAGGCTGCAGTGACATCCCTCAATCGCTCTTCCCAATCATCTGCATCGGCGCGCCCCTTCCATCGCTCCTTGAGTTTCTTTTTCTGTCGTAGTGCTCGCTGAACTTCACCCATCGCTTCGCGCTCCTTGCGCACTTCACGGACAATACCATCCGATACACCGCGAGCCAAACTGAACTCGCCAGCATCGAGATGCTTCTTCGCATTCTCAAGGCGCTCATTCCACAATTTGAGGTCGAGCCCTTCGCTCTCCTCCATGATTTTCACAGCCTCATCATATGCTTCATCCGCCCCTTCACTGGCTTCACCGAGGTTGGCGACGTGTTCTGGAATGGTTTCAGAAATTTCCAGTGCCAAGACACAATCTTCCTTGGCGAGAGCCTCCTTTGCTTGAAGCAATAGTTCGTGCAATTGTTGGTGTTGGCTACCTTCAAGTTCAGCAATCAACAGGCTCGATTCAGCGATTTGGTCTTCTGCGGCTTTCCAATGTTCAATGATGTTCAAGGCGAGTTTCTTGGCACGTCGATACAACATCTCAGCCTCTCGTAGGCTTCCAAGGTCACGCTCCCGGTCTCCAGCATCCATACTGCGCTGTGGCTTTTTGGCCGTTGATGCAATTTCAGCCGCTTGGTCTACAGAAGCAGCACAGACATCCCGAATTTCTGAGATATCTTCGGCCAATGCCAAGGTTCGCTCGATGTTCTCTTCGGCTTCTTCCAGGATTGAAAATCCAAGTTCAGGATTCTTGTAACCAACATCTGAAGCGTTTCGACAAAGACTGGAAGCTTGATCCAGGCTGACGCCACCGGCCTGTAAATTGAGAATACGATTTTCCATGGTGTCCAGCGTCTTGCCGAACCGCTTGCGTTCAGCACGGTCTTCATCGCCTCCAAACAAATCTAGGGCGACAGAGATCACTCCGAGCCCCAAGATTACGGACGCAACGGTCATCATTTCTTGGTCAAATTGAGATGACATCATCACGGCACCTCCAATCGTTGAACCCCCTAAGGTCATGATTCCACGGAAGCGCTGTGCATCCAAATTCCCTCGTAGTAATTCACGTGAGGCCAAAAAGCAGACACCTGATACGATGAACATCAGCCCATGTCCGATCTGAACTGAACCGGTTGTGGTCAAAGCCTCGACACCGAGAACAGCGATTGCAGGCCAAGCCAAGCAACTCACAGCGCCCAAGCGCCCGCGTGCACGCGCGTCGGGTTCGACCAAATCTTGTAGTAGTAACGAAGCAGAAAGCAACAAGCCCACCGCACCCAAGCGGTGGAACAGAACTGCATCCCCCTCGAGGGCGGGCCACATGTACCACGCAGCGGTTGCTATGGTTGCAAAAGCACACCCCAACGCGAGACCAGACACCCTCGCCTTTTGCTCAGCAATCTCAGCATCAATCATCGCTGAGGGTGATTCGATGTGTTCCATCGCCTACGGCGATGCATCCCACCTCTAAGATAGATGCCCCTTCATGTGTCCTCATTTTCGGATTCTTTCTTTAGGCGTAAGAAAGCCACCAAACCGATCAGTGGCGGGAGCATGAGAAGAATCCACATCAAAGGTGTCATCTCGGCCTCAATCATCAAACCGCTTTGATATTGACTTGACGTATTGTCCGAGTATTGAATTTCAACGATGACTTCACCGGATGCCCATTCTGTAACCGGTATACTGTGCGTCATTTCACCAGGTCCATCGACACTGGCTTCAACAGCCCTGAATTGAGATGTGCAATCCGTTAGATAGCACAATCGGAAGTAGGATTCACCTTGTCCATCATTGACGATTGTGATATTCAATGCCCCTGGTTCACCCGGCCCACCATCGCCAACCTTGACCACATCTGTAATTCGATATAGGGCCCCGAGGGGGGGTTCAACGACGAACATCATCGAATGGGTTCCCGTATTTCCAGAAGTATCGGTTGCATTGACCACAAGTGTATGTCGCCCCGTCGTCAATTGAGGGAGTGTAAAGGATTGAACTTCATTCCACGTTGTACCAACATCCAGAGTTTCCCCATTCACTTCTACCGTCCAAGTGAGATCTTCAATTGCGTCGATATCGTCCCATGATTCGTCCAAACTAACATCGACTGGAGAACCACCTTCAATGGGGTGATTTAGGTCACCGTAGTAGTTCCCATCGACGCTGAGTGCGGGCCGGGGTGTTGGGCTGGTACGGTCGGTCACAACCACATCCCAATCTTGCATCAGAACATTGCCTGCTGCATCGGTTAGATTGAGCTGTAAACTGTATACTGTAAGCGACTTTGATCGGTGCCGATCTTCAATACTCAAGTGTTGACCATTGATGTGTTCGCCCTGTACGAATATGTCATTCCATGCATGGTTCCCAATTCCCAAATGAATCCATCCACTACTCTTGTTGCTGGTCCATTCAATATCGACAGGTGGGTCCGAATCATCCCCTGCCTGAACCGCACCTGAGAGCACGGCACCAGATGGAATCGAAATGGATTGATTGCCGTAATTCACATCTACGGGGTCGATGTCATCGGGATGCAGATACTGCATTTGCAATGTACGAGATGGTTGAACACCGTCGATGTAAACGTCCATCGATTGATTGGCCATCAGACCTTGGGGGTCCGTGCATTCTAGTGTCAAATTCAGCCAAGAACTCGGAGTTAAATCAAGAAACATTGCATCAATTGTAATCGAATCTGATTCTTGATCAAGCAAGGTTGTATTTCCATCCCGTAGAATGAATCGATTTACCGGCTCAGAGATTGAGTTATCAGTACAATCTGAAATCACCTGTGAAAGTTGACCGAATGGCAGCCAAGGAAGTTCCCCATCAGCTACATGCATTCCAGCAACAGGAGCGACGTTGGTACCAAGCGCGATGGTCGCATTGCCCGTGACAGGAATGTCCCCGCGATGAATCACAAAATCATCCGGTGTCCCTGTGATGTAATCCTCTTGTGGACTGTAGCGAATTTCGTGAGGTTCAGGAAGCGTAATGCGCAGATCATTATGGTCTTCTACAGAACCAGTCACAGGGATCCAAACCAATCTCGTGCTACGTCCATCTCCTTGACCGACGAGGTCAGCACTGATGTCCCAACCCCAAACAGGACCATCAAAGGCGACGGTCACCGAAATATTTGAGGCAATCATCTCACTTTGATCATAGGCACAGCACCCAATCTCCGTGTTGTTGATGACCCAGGCAGAGAATGCATTTTGGTCTTCAAATCCGTTCAATTCCATCTGCTCCACGATTCCTCTAAACGCCCCAGTAAGTTCTGGGTGGCCGAGAGAGGCAGGGAGCCGTGTAGACGATGTCCAAGTGGCATTCATCAGCTCACTTCTGGCGATTGGACCTGTGACGTCTAGGTGTGCATAACCTTCGATGGAAGCAGGACCAGGTATCATCTGGTTCGCCGCCTGACTCCAATGGGTGAGGTTCTCCTGCAAGAAATCAGTAACGTTTGTACTCTGATTGAACAGCAACCTGTTCATTTGTGGAACACCATCGACAAGTCTGACGAAGAAGTAGTCCCCAGTTGGGAGATCAAGATCGATTGGTTGGTTTGGGTCAACAGTAATCATGTCGCCACCGTATTGCCACAAGAGTACTGGCCCGGGTGCCTGTTCACTCCACAGGTGGATTGTAGTTGGTTCATCAGCGTAAACTGGCATACTTGATAGCATCAGGATGCCGACAAGCATCACAGCCTTCCGCATCGAATCACTCCTGACGGGCACCGTCATCAAAGATGATCGTGCTACCCACATCGTCGAGAATTAGGGGGATGACCTTGTGCTCTTCATCAACCTTCGAACGAATTGAAGTATCCGCTTGGAACAGGAAGAAACCACCTCCGCCAGCTCCGAGTAACTTACCACCGGTTGCACCCATGTCAATGATACTTGAATAGAGATGATCTAATTCATCTATTGTGATTCCATCAACCAGACTTCGCTTTATTTGCCACGAGGAATCCAGCAAGGTGCCGACAGAACCGTGTTCGTCGGCTTCGAGTGCGAATCTAACCTCAACAGCCTGCTCTCTGAGCGCGTCAAGATTATCTCGCTTCTGTTCGGAAGTTGCACTCTGTACCGCAAGAATATCTGTCGCCCTACGGGTAATTCCTGTGTAGACAAGGAAGTAATTGTTCTCCAAAGAGTTTGCATTGAGATCAATCGGAGTGACAATTACACTGTCGTCGGGCATGAAGGCGATTTGATTTGCACCACCAAATGCTGCAGCATACTGATCTTGTCGGCCGATGGGTTGTCCTAGAATATCGATTTCAATTCGGCAGGCCTCTTCAGCCAACTGCTCAGCATCAGGGCTACGTCCGGCATAAGTGTGGAGTGCGTTGAGTAATCCGACGGTTAATGCCGATGATGAACCCAATCCAGTGCCCCGTGACGGAATGTCCGCAATCGTGGTAATTTCGACACTGTGAGTCACCCCAGTCATCCGCATCGCTTCACGAACCAGTTCGTGCTCCAAATCCTCAAAATCATCCACAATTTCAGTTTGTGAATAGCTGACTCGGACGCTGTTGTCAAATCTCCTGTTCACGGTGACATGGATGTGCTTAGCGAGTGCCATCGAGGTCACAAGCCCTCCCATCTCACTACCTTCGTAATAGGCCGGAAGATCGGTTCCACCACCACAAAACGAGACACGAACCGGGGTCCGACTGATAATCATCGATTTCGCGGACCCAGCATTCCCCCTTCAAGCCCTCGGCTTCCGATTCCTATGGAATCGACCAAGTTATCCACCCCAATGAATAAGTCCGGGAGGCGTCCGAGGAGTTCCGGCGGGCAAGATGGACGACGACCTCATCACCATGGATGATTTGACAAATGAAGAGATTATTTCTCTCCTCGATGATGCAGAACGTCTGCTACCAGTTGCACATGGTTCTGAGTATCTTCCACTACTCCAAGGCAAGTTATTGGCGAACATGTTCTTTGAGCCAAGCACTCGAACCCGAATGTCATTTGAGACCGCAATGAAGCGACTGGGTGGCGACGTCGTAAACCTTGGAGATGTCAATTCTTCATCCGCTGTCAAAGGTGAGACATTGTATGACACCATGAGAATGGTCGATGGTTACTGCGACATCGCCGCACTGAGACATCCCCGGCAAGGGGCTGCACAATATGCTGCAGACGCATGCAATATCCCGATTATGAATGGTGGCGACGGCGCAGGCCACCACCCCACACAAACACTACTCGATTTGTTCACGATTCGCCAAGCACATGGCCGACTCGATGGACTCACCGTTGCCTTGGTAGGTGATTTACGATACGGGCGAACCGTACACAGCCTATCCCATGCACTGGCACGATTCGATTGCAATTTGATTTTCATTTCCCCTGCTCAATTGGCGATGCCGGCAGAAATCGTCTCCGATTTGACGGCTGAAGGAGCCAACATTACAGAAACAGAAGATCTCTATGGTGCCATTCCAGAGGCAGATGTGATTTACATGACCCGGATTCAGAAGGAGCGATTTCCTGATGAGGATGAATATGCCAAGGTTGCAGGAATCTACAAACTGAATGCGGCAGACCTCGCGGTTGCGAAGGGTGAGATGATTGTCATGCACCCACTCCCGAGGGTGAACGAAATAACCTCAGATGTGGATGCCACCCGCCATGCGCGTTACTTTGAGCAAGCATTCAATGGAGTTGTTGCCAGAATGGCTCTGATGTGTAGACTTCTCAGTGTCGATGTCCCAGGGGGTGAGGCATGATGTCTGCGGGTGAGATGCGTCGCGTCACCGCCATCAACAATGGGACTGTAATCGATCATATTCCGGCAGGTACTGCACTCGCAGTCCTTCGAATGCTGGGGATTTCCGACGATCGTTCATCGCCGATTAGTTTGGTGATGAATGTCCCTTCATCCAAGCACGGCCGCAAGGACATCATCAAGGTCGAAGATCGTGAATTAACTCAAAATGAACTCGACAGACTTGCACTCATTGCTCCCAAGGCCAGCGTGGCCATCATTCGGTCCTATTCGGTTGCCGAAAAGCGAGAGGTCACGATTGGAGCCGAACTTGTCAATATCGCCAGTTGCACATTTTCGAATTGTATCACGATCAACCCACGCGAGCCACAAGACCATCGTTTACGAGTAGTCAACGGTGATCCAATCGAGCTCCGTTGCCGTTATTGTGGCCGCCCACAGGAAATGAGTGAACTTGTTGACAATTTACTCTAATTCATCCAGAAACTTCAGCCAACCACGTCTTGAACGTGCAAGCCTGACAAATCTGTTGACTTGATGGTGAACCACATTCTTCACATTCAGTAGCTTGTCCAGGTTTCCATGAGGCGGGAGGATGTTCAGAAGTGGACCAGAGTTCACGAATCGCATCCATCGAATGCACAAGGCCGTGCATCGTACCGGGATTGGCAGCCTCCATTTCGGCCAAGTAGGCTCGATGTTTCTGCCGAAGGGCGCCAGGGGCATGTGGACAATCATCGTGGTGAATGGGCAAACCAGCTCCAATTGCATAGGCGTGAATCTCACGTTCAGGAATCCAACGCAGCGGGACAATACGAGGGGGTAGTCCATCGATTGGCATCGATGTATGGGGTGCCAATCGAATGATTCTCTCCATCTCTCCCTTCCCCAAATTCATGAGGACCGATTGGGCGGTGTCATCGAGATTATGTCCAAGAGCCATCCACCTTGCACCGACCCGCTCGGCCAGAGCATTGAGCCCCTGTCTCCTGAATACGCCACAATATGAACAGGGTTTCATGCCCCTTGCCTCTTTGTGATTTCCAGCCATCAATGGCATTGATTTCACAACAGAATCCATTCGTTCATATCCCAAATCCGGATAGGCGATTGTCTCAAACCGCAAATTGTGAGCATCCGCTAATTCTTTTGCACATTCCATTGAGGGTGACCGGTATCCATCGATCCCTTCATCTACACAACCACAGATCAATTCAATGTCTCTCCGAGCGCCAACGATTTTCACCAGCATATCGAGTAATACCGCAGAATCCTTACCACCTGAAATACAGACCAAAATCACGGAGGGGTTGCCATTTTCATCCCTAGCATCAGAAGGGAGCTTGAGTTGTTCCCTCAAGGTCTTCGAAACCCGTTTTCTGATGGATTTTGCCAGATGCGCTTGACACAGATGCTGACCACTGTAGATCTGGTGGAGGATTGCAGGATGACCACAGCGACTGCAAGACTGCACACTCAACGATACTGACACGGAACGGGGAAGGGGTTCATCTCTTCAAATCGACCCTAATAAATTAATAAAATAATCAATTGAAAATTAAAACATTCAATTGGAAAATTCCAATCACATCCTCACGCTGATTCAGGCTCTAATTGTGGATCAATTTACATCCAAAATATGGCTGAAAAGCACATTTACCTCCATTTTTCAGTTGGCGAATTAATTTCACCCTGCAAACGGCCCCCTAAGGGGCCGGCATGGGGCAAGTTCTTGAAGTCGGATTCTGCCTCGATGACTTTTGAGGACACCCATGTTGACTCGTTTGCTGACTAATCTCGATCAAATCGAGGCTTGCTTATTGTCGGGAGAAGGGGAGATTGTGGGTGGCGAAGGAGAAGGAAACATCACACTTTTCCATCGTGCTATGAAAATGGCAACAACTCTCAATATGGGCCGCATCGATGAGATGTGGTTTGAAGGAGGGACAACGATGGTGGCGACCGCGATTCGAGGCGGTTCCAGTCTTTGGCTTTCCAGTGATGTGTTGCCTGTTGGCAGGTTAAGTCATGAGGCACGAACGCTAAGACCTGTTATCGAAGATCTACTTGAGGTGTGAAAATGTTCAATCTACCCCCTGGAAATGCTGTTGATTCTGAAGCTGATTTGAGTGTTGGGCAAAGTCAGATGCCCTTTGAAACCGGCGTTATATCCCATTACAAACCCCGGGCAAAAACGGCTTGCGCACATCGTTTGGTCCATGGTGGACGGGTTGTTGGATGGTTGGCGGAATCTGAAGCCAAGCAAACATTCGTTACCGGTGACGCAGCCAAAGAGCGTTTACTGGAATTGTCCGATGGTCATGATCTCAATTCACGCGGTGCCTCTTGGACAATGACACAATTCACAGAAGTAGCGAGAAGAATCCCAGAGGCCTTTTCAGACCCTTCCGACGTTGCTTCATTGCTTGCACAGGGGGCAGCAGCCCTTCCAATCGAAACAACCGATTTGGCATTACTTGTCGATCGCATTACCGAATCGGAAGAGGTCATGGGTGGTTTGGCATTTGAGGATGGAGTCGTCATCCATTCAAGTGGTGAACTTCCTTCCACCCCCGAAGATCTCGCCTCCTTGGGTCATGAACATTTGAGTGGCCTTACTTCGAAATTTAGTCAAGGTGAATCGCTTTCCTCCAATCTGCGATTGGAAGGTGGACAACTTATGCTCACCGAAGCTGGCCAAGCAGGCGTCGCAATCTGGTGTCGACACGGTGCTGATGCACATGCAGCCCTCTCCAATGCCGCAAGCCTTGTTGGGACAATTGATGGCGGTTCCAAAGTGGAAAATGAGGACCTCCCAGAAGGTTTCATCACAAAGGAAACAAAGTCAGGTATTGACCAATTGATTTCTCATCTTCGCATGGCCCATGAAGACCGCCTTACGGGCTACATTGAATCTGTATCTGAGTCAGCAGAGCCCATTTCGATTTTGTTGGTTGAGGGGGTACCATCCGGTGTTCGAGAATCAGAGGGGGCCACTCTTTCAGATACGGTTCATGCAATGACCACCTCGTCACGCAGATTGCATTCCCATCGGTTGGAGAGGAAGTCACGATTGAGTTTGACAGGCTCTACTGTCGATGATTTCTCATTGGCACACTTTACCGATGCAATCGCTAGCTGTCGAACCCGTTCCGATGATCGAAAGAAATTACTCGCAGGTCGTCTCGATGCACTATTCGGCTTTGATTTAGGACTTGAGTCAATGGAATCCGGGCGTTCTACTTGGAAGATGCTGGAAAGTGGTGGACCCATGGCCAAATTGATGCCGGTAGCCAGTTCAAAGGTGCTGACACCAGCCGGTGGAGAAATCAAGAAGCGCATCGAACAACTTGAGCACACTCAAATTTCGCTTGAGAGAGAGAAGGGCCGTCTAGAGAGAGAGGTTGCCGATGCACGCACTTCCAGAGATGAAGCGAGAGAGATGATGCATGATCTGGAATCAGCATTGAGTGAATCTCGTGATGAAAGAAGCGCCCTCCATCGAGAACTGGATGATTTGTCTGCTAAGGTTCGTTCGGCTGAATCTCAAACGGATGAAGCGACATCCCTCTCTGATCGATTGTCCAA
>JBJLBW010000031.1:0-9676 GCA_045568015.1 Candidatus Poseidoniales archaeon
ATTTCTTCAACACGATCGATGAACATCTCATAGATTTGTGCGCCACCAATCACCCAGCACTCATCGCAACCTTCAGCATATGCAATTTCGATTGCTCGGCCATGGTACAATGCGACCTCTGCATCAGCATGCGCCCAGTTGATATCTCTGGACATCACGATGTTGATTCTCTCAGGTAAAGGGCGAAATGAATCAGGCAACGAATCCCATGTCTTGCGTCCCATGATGACCGCATTGAATCCATCTGATTCGGTCAGATTCTTGAATCGCAACATATCTGATTTCAATCTCCACGGCAGGTCACCCTGCTCGCCGATACATCCATCTTCATCCATCGCGACAATCATGGCCATCTTCATAAAAACACCTCAAACGCTGATTGGAGCCGCGATATGTGGGTGATGCTCATACCCTTCAATTTCGATATGCTCTCCAGTAAATGCATCGATATCCATGATCGTTGAATCCAACTTTAATGTGGGCAAATCCAGTGGTTCACGCGTGATTTGCTCTCTTGCTTGGTCTAAGTGATTGAGGTATAGGTGTGCATCTCCAATCGTGTGAATGAAGTCGCCTGCACCCAATCCGCAGACTTGCGCCATCATGTGGGTCAACAAAGCATAGGATGCAATATTGAAAGGCACACCGAGGAAAACATCTGCGCTTCTCTGATAGAGCTGACAAGACAATTTCCCGTCTGCCACGTAGAATTGGAAGAAGGCGTGGCAAGGCATCAATGCCATGTCATCGAGCTCCCCAACATTCCATGCACTGACCAGAACCCTGCGGCTGGAAGGATTGGTTTTGATGAGGTCAATCGCCTGTGAAATCTGATCGATGATTCGACCATCATTCGCTTCCCATTTCCTCCATTGTTTTCCATAAACGGGCCCAAGGTCGCCATTTTCATCCGCCCATTCATTCCAAATCCGGACCTTGTTTTCCTGTAGATACCGTACATTGGTATCGCCAGAAAGGAACCAGAGCAATTCGTGAATGATGCTTGGCCAATGCAATCTCTTGGTCGTCACCGCAGGAAATCCTTCGCTGAGATCAAAGCGCATTTGGTGGCCGAACACCGACAGTGTACCTGTCCCAGTCCTGTCACCGCGTTCGACACCCTCGTCGAGGATGCGGCGTAGTAGGTCGAGATAGGTCTGCATGGAACGAGCGCTCCTGTCCGCGACAGTTCTTGAAGAATACCCGCACCCTTTCAGGGTGCGCCCAAGGCCGCCATCGTCCCGAGGACTTGTTCAGTGAACCGCCGATAGAGTTCCCCCATCAACTCACGCTGCTCCGCTTCATTCGAACCGATGATTATGCGCATGCTCTCTTCATCCTGCGCCCCTCCTTCCGGATGTATGATCCACTGATTCCAGGTGATACTCTCACCAAATGTGACATCGACTGGTTTCCACAAACGGATGATTTTGTCACCAGGGGCCATGACATCACGGGCACCCATAATGGTGATTGGGATGACAGGAACATCCGGGTGGCTGGCAGCCAGCCGAGCGACGCCTGTTTTGCCCTTTGGATCCAAGAATGGCGCTTCTTTACGGCGAGAGCGCGTCCCTTCTGGAAAGATTCCCATTGCAAGACCGGCCTCCAAGACATCCGAGGCACTACTCAGAGCATGAGCTGCACCCGATTCCCTGTGTGTTCGAATTTGCCCTGTTGTATTCATGACAATGGCGGTGTGGAATTTGTCAAAGTGCTCATCTTTTGCGAGGTAGTGTGTTCGTCGTCTGACCCCACAAATTACCGTAAATGGATCGATGTGAGATGTGTGGTTGGCTGCCAAGATTACCGCACCCGTCCGAGGAACTCTGTGGATTCCTCGGTAACGGATTCTGAATAGGGTCCGCGTGAGGATTGGCAGCACAGACAATAAGAAGGAATAGAGTGGTGATTTTGGCAAAGGAACACCTGCGCCGGGAATTCTGCAAACTTCCCGAAGGTCAGTCAATGTTGCAGCACCAATCTCTGCCATGAACCCCGGTCGCGCAAATCTGCACTTGATGGTTGCCTATTGAATCGTGGTTAAGGTCAAGATATAGTGTCGCTCGGATGGTTACCGTGAGAGTCGCAATTTTCCTGATTGGCGTGCTGCTGCTGCCGCTTGCCATGCCAGGCGCAGTCGCATGGAGGGCTGACGGTTGGCTGACCCAAGAGGTCGTTGGAGGGGAACGTCTGGCACTTGGCGATGAGTTTGGTTGTCATGGAATGCCGGGCAAAGATGTAACTGAAGATCTCAGTGTAATCAATGATTGTAAGGAATACCTTACTTCTCAGATTCCCGCTTCTAAATGGGGTACAGATCCACTTTCTTTTGGCATCCCCTCTTCGGATTCCAACCCCAATATCATCGAGGCTTTGCGTTCTGAAGGCTTCCGCGTGGTTGGCGACGAACTCCCTTCTGACGTTGACGGTAATACATTCTGGGCGATTGAAAGAAGTGGTGGTAGCCTAGAGAAAAATATCGCATCAACCGATACGATTGAACAAGACATCGAAACATATGGGTACGCGAATTTGTACTGGGAGGCCCAAGTCTTCGATACCAACGTGCGCCGAGACAAAGATGTGCTCTCCTGGATTGAATCACAGGATTATTGGTTCACCACTTGGGGTGAGTGGTTTTCATCCAGCCATGTCGCTACAGAATCCGATCGAACAGATCAGTCGGTCACCCTGAAAGGAACCGCTACAAGCAATGGCGGTTGGGATGTCCCTGGAAACACGCACATCTCAATCATGGGTGGGGAAATCACCGCAGTATCCCGAATAGATGGTGAGGCTCTCGATCAATTGACCATAGATGACAACCATTTGAAAACGGGATATCGGATCCTGAATGAGTCGAGTGTGACACTGACAATTCCAGAAGGGGCAATGGTAGAGATCACATGGGAAGGTGAAGAATCCGATATTGAAATTGTGGAAGGTTCATTCAACAATTTCACACCTTTCATGGTTGTCGGACACCACACGGTCGACCTGTTTGAATGGAGTTCACCATTCCAAGAATCTCCACTTCGATTCACGTGGTTGGTTGAGCCACAGCCCGACATTGAACCCTCTTGGATTCTGCCGATGCTGGCCGTTCTCATCATTCTGGCTGCACCGGTCGCGATTCGCTACACCCTCAAGCACGACCAAGAGATGCACCATCATACCGAAGAAGAATGAATCCGCACTCCTTCTTTCTGCATCGCATCCACGAGACGGCGAAGCAGTGCCGAATCTTGACCCAAGTGCTCTGGCGGCATCACCCCACTTTGCGAAATCGATCCATCTGCGAGCATTTCTGCAACTTCAACGGTCACCAAACCCGTCGTTCTGGCCATCGATGACCATCCATCCAATCCCTCGTCGATCACATCCCATCTCTCCAAACCATCCTCCTTTGAGACTTCTACAGCCAACCATGTAAATTCAGGACGCGTTGAATCAAATTTCCAAGCTTCAATCAATTCGTCTTCCGAATGTTCACCAGAAAGGTATCTGTCGATGTGGCCTGGCCAACGAACCGTATATTCGAGCAACTCTTCGCTATCGATTGTATCCAGCAAAGAACGGACACCATCCGTGAGGAAGGCCTCCATGGCCCCGTAGCCCGGCACTGCGATCAGATGGCGGTCTGACAATGCATCTTCTGTGACGTTCTGGCCATTTCTGCGAACTCTCGCAGGCCGCGTATATTCTTCGATGACATCCGAGGGGGAGAATGGCGCCATGTAGGACCATTCATCATCCGGTTCTTGCGGATTCCCTCCGACCCAAATTTTCGCCGAGGAAAGGGTTCCAAATCGACGCTGTGCATCCATCAATAGCGCATTCGACAACCCAGGGGCGATTCCAACATCATAGATCAATCTTGAACCGTGTTCCTTGGCCAAAGAATCGTATTCGATAGGATCTTCTGCTGTAAATGCTAAATCCGCCACAGACAATCCCTCTATAGACAATAAAACAGGTCTGACTGCATCCCCAATCCGACCTGGTAGACAATTGACGACGACCTCGCAACCGTCAACCAATTGCGGTAAGGTTTCCAATCGTACAAAGTCCTGAATGACTTCGATCTCGGCAGGCATTCCTTCGAGGGTCTCGGCATCTACTACCTTCACCGTGTGCTGTCGCTCATGCAGTACACAAGCGACGAAACGGCCAACCAGCCCACCGCCGAGTACACAGATGCGGGCCATGACACGGCGTGGGCAATCCACACGTCAAACCATCGGCCATAGGCCGAAGATGACCCGACGCCTTGATAGCCGCCTTGATTTCGGCGTAGCCGATGGTAGACATCGACCCTTGGTCAAGCGAGGTCTCTACAGACTATGACCGAATCATCCAGCAGTTCGGGTTGGAATCAGTCCCGGTTACTGAAATCCCCAATCCTTCGATGCATCACCGCAGGGGCATTATTTTCGCTCACAGAGATTTGGGCAACATTCTCCAAGCCCATTCTAGAGGTGATCCATTCGGTGTCATGACAGGGCTGATGCCCAGCGGCCAAATGCACTTGGGCCACAAGATGGTCATCGACCAAGTTCGTTGGTTCCAAGAGCAGGGTGCAGATGTGACCATCGCTGTAGCTGATCTTGAGGCGAATGCGACCCGTGGCTACAGTCTTGCCGAGTGTCGAAAGGTCGCATTAGAGGAATATGTGGCCAATTATGTCGCAATGGGTTTGGACCCTGAGCGGACCCACATCTACTTCCAGAGCATGCGTCCAATTGTTCAGCGTATGGGATTCACCTTGGGAAAACGCACCAACCTCTCGGAATTCGAAGCGATCTATGGATTCCAAGGGGATACAAATCTCGCTCACGTTCAGGCACCGCTGGTGCAAGCTGGAGACATTCTCCACCCGCAGTTGGACGAATACGGGGGCCTACGCCCCATCGTGGTCCCAGTCGGTGTTGACCAAGACCCGCACCTTCGCTTGTGCCGGGGCTTGGCTGGAAAGACAAATTGGTTCAATGTCAATGACAGGAAGAACGGTGGACTCCGCATCACCGTATCGGTAATGGATGAAAATCAGAACATTGTGGCTGGAGATAAAGCCGCCAAGAAAGCCGTCTTTGGACAAATTGTTGAGGCCCTAAAGGGTCTTGGTTACAGTGACATCATGGCGGATGCAAAGCACGGCATCGTCGATTTACCAGCTGCAACAGGCAAAGACCGCTATCCAATTCGAATGTCTCTTCTCAAACTTGAGAGAAGTATGGGAGGTCCAGGTCTATTGCAACCGAGTAGCACCTATCATCGGTTTGCCATTGGGATGACTGGTGGTAAGATGTCATCCTCGATGCCTGAGACGACCATCTTCCTGAATGAGGACCTGAAGAAGATGGAGAAGAAATTCAAGCGCTCATTCTCAGGAGGGCAATCCACCGTAGAAGAACATCGGCGTCTCGGAGGAAACCCCGACATCGATGTTGCATTCCAATATCTCCGCTTCTTCTTTGAAGAGGATGATGCTGCACTGGAAGAGGTTCGTCGAGGCTATGTGGCTGGCGACATCCTCAGTGGGGAACTAAAGCAAATGACCGTCGAAAAGGCGGCTGCTTGGTTGACCAAGTTGTCAGAACTACGCGACCAAAATGCGCACTTAGTCGATGAATTCCTCGCCGCAGATGCTCGTTAGTCAGGGCTCTGAGGTGGGATCCCATCCGGAAATGTAACCACATTCCATAGCCGCTAGAGATTCTTGTTCCGCACTCAAATCGACATCGAGGGATGCCAAATTCTCGACAATTCGATCTGCGCGACTTGATTTCGGGATAGTGATACATCCAAGGTCATGGCAGAATTTGATGGCGACTTGGGCTGGTGTGCAACCCAACCGGTTGGCGACATTAATCAATTCAGGCTCGTTCAATTTGTGCCCTCGCGCGAGTGGGGAGTAGGCCATGGTCTTCGCACCGATTGCTTCTGTCGCTGCACGAAGTTCCGTTCGCTGCAACCAGGGGTTAATTTCGATTTGATTGACCGAAGGCAAATATGTGGCGTATTCCCGCATCGCTTCCAAATGATGCGCTCCGTAATTTGAAACACCAATCGACTTCACCCAGCCCTGCTCTAAGCAGTGCTCCATCCCTTTCCAAACCGGGGCTCTGTGATCTGAATCTTCAGGGGGTGCGTGAACCAGATACAAGTCGATGTAATCAGTTCCTAGTAGTTTCAATGATTCTTGGCAGTGCTCAAGAACTTCATCAAATCCAGTTGCATGCATTCGTCGTAATTTCGTGGTGATGAAGACACCCTCCCGTTCGACTCCTGATTCCCTTAGAGCTTCACCAACCTCGTGTTCATTGCTGTATGCACGCGCGGTATCGATGTGTGTGTATCCTGCCTCCAACGCTGCAAGACAGGCGGATTTGCATTCCCCTGGCTCTGACATCAAGAAAACACCCAATCCGAACGAAGGGATTTCATGTGTATATTCAACACCGTTCTCGGTTTGATGACCAATGCGCATACATGCACGCGGCAGTCGGCAATTGATGAAACCTACAGAAGGGCCATGAAGAAATATTTCGTGACCCAAGTCACCATCATGGTGGCCATCATCAATGCCAATGTAATCTTGCCAAACCTACGCATGCGCTCACTTCTGGCCTCATATGCAGCCGCTTCTTCGTCGGTCAAAGGTTCGATTTCCCAAGGCTCCATGCCGTTGCGAAGGGGCAACAGGCTTCAAGTCCGTCGGACCTTCGCAGACCCGATGGAGGTTGCACGCGCAGAACCTCGCCCCCCTCGCCCTTCTGCCTCAGTCATGCTCAGGCGTGGTGGAGAGATACTGGTCTGCCATCGTGTTTCCGGTGTCCCATCATTCCCTGATTACTGGGCATTCCCTGGCGGTGGTGTCAGTCGAGTCGATCAAGCCGTTCTCGCCTCACATCCTGATTGGTTCCCTCATCGAGATGAAGACGAACGCGCAGCCTTGGTTGCTCTATTCCGAGAAATGGTCGAGGAGGTCGGGATTGCACCTGGTGCCAATGGTTTGGAAATCGTAGATGCAGAATTACGTTCCCAAATATTGGCTGATAAGAGTGTATGGGGCGTTGCTGCCGATACCGGTAAAATCAGTGTAAATGATGAGGGGTTCACAGTCATCAGTGAGCGAACAACTCCACCGCTTGCTCCCCTCCGGTTCCGCAACCATTTTTTCACAATGGAATGCGATGTTGATCCCATTTTATTCTCGGGAGATAAGGCTGAATTTGATGCCTACCGTTGGGCAACTCCCCGACAATTGCTCGATGAGTGGCATGCAAACCAAATCCGCCTCCCACCCCCTCTGATTATGATCCTGCGCGAACTATGCGAAGGACCACTTGAGGACTCGATTGGCAAAATGGCTGCATCCCCATCCAAGCAAAACAGCAGGATCGAATTCGCCCCCGGCGTGGAGTGCTTGCCCTTGCCAACAGCCACATTGCCGCCTGCAAGCCACACCAATTGCTACATCCTCGGTGTCCCGGGTGGTGAACGAATCATCATCGATCCTGCAGCAAAGTGTGTTGAAGGGTTGACTCAGTTACAAGAAAAGGTGAACCAAATATTGGCCGACGGTTCGACCATCAAGGCGACAATTTTCACACATAGACATGGCGACCACATTGGCGATTTATCAGCGATCTCACAAATTTACCAAGCGCCGGTTTGGGCGAGTTCTCAGACACTGGAAGCGATTCCATCTTGTGATTCCGACCGTGCAATCGGGGAAGGGTCTTCATTTGTTCTTCAAGGGCCAAGCGAGGATGTAGGTTGGGATGTAATCGAAACCCCTGGGCACTGCCCCGGACAAATCTGCCTGATCTCTGAGGCCGGCATCATTTCAGCAGACAATGTTGTTCAAGTTGGCACCATTTTGGTGCCGAGTGGTGAAGGTGACATGAGCTCTTACATCGAAGGTTTGTACCGACTTCGAGAATTGGATGCAAATCTTCTGTTCCCCGGTCATGGCCCCGTCGTCACCAATCCCAACAAACTGCTCACACACTACATCAAGCACAGGGAACATCGCCATGAAGCCGTCTTCACCGCATGGCAGAATGGCCTCAGAGAAATTGAGGAACTGAGTCATGCTGCCTATGCAGATACTCCCGATGCCCATCCTATGCTGAAAGTGGACCAAACCATGAGCCACCTCGACGCTTTGCGAAAAGAAGGTAGAATCTAGGGTGAAGATTCAAGCACGCAGTAGGCGTGGCATTGAATGGAGAGCCACTAAGATGAATCCCGCTGAAGTGGCAGCATTGTTAGGCAATCCGGATTGCCACATCGAGGCTCGACACGTTGCGGCATCAGATGGATACCAATTACGGGTCTATTCATTCACTCCAAATCAGTCGAGTAATTTGCCCCCTGTTGTTTTCATTCCCGGTTGGACCAGTGTGATGGACGGGTGGGCCCCATTGCTTTCATCATGGGCTGAAAAGCGAACCATTTACTACATCGAAACCAGAGAAAAGAGATCGGCCATCGTCCCGAAGAAGATACGCGTACGCGATTTTGAAATGCTTCGTCACGCCGAAGATTTGAGCGAGGTTGTGAGCGAGTTAAACTTGGATTCTAACGTGCTATGGTTCGGTTCATCGTTGGGCGCAACAGTAATTCTTCATGGGATGATGGATGGTCTTCTGGAGGGCGATTCAGCCTTCTTGATCGCCCCCAATTCACAATTTAGATTCCCGACATGGATGGTACCGTTGACAGCCGCACCTTGGTGGTGTTATTCTCCACTGATCCGCATTGGCCTTCCTTATCTGAAATGGAGATTGAAGGAGCCCAAGCAGTATATTCGATACAAGCGTACATTGACCCAGGCACACCTACTTCGCTTGAAGAGGAGTTTGCAAGCGAATCGTCGCTACGATTTACCAACTCGGCTAGATCGAATTGACGCCAAGGTTGCCATTTGCGTTGCGGCTTCAGACACACTGCATACGGGCACGGATTCCCATGGAATTGCTGACGCCTTGCCCAACGGCTGTTTGGTTGAGGTTCCTAGTAATCAATACGCACACGAAGCAGATTTGGTTACAGATATCGATGCATGGGAAGCCGCCTAAAGGCCAGTGATGCTAATAATCGCATCCTCTTCGGCTTCGGCATGGACCCCACGCTAATGTTTCTGGTCGTCGCCGGTGTCATGGTACTTCTCTCATTGTTCATGTGGATTTATGGCACTTACAACCGCATGGTGGATCTCGAGGAAGAGACCAAAAATCAGTGGCAGAATCTTGAGGCACAAATCGCCGTTAAATCTCAAAAGATCGCACTTGTCGAAGATACCGACTTGGTCCAAGTAGGGTTGGAAAGCAACGTCTATGAAATGATTGTCGAGGCTCGGAAACTTTTCGCTGAGTCGAGTAAATCTGGTGACCGAAGTGGAATGGCAAAAGCATCTGGGATGATGGATTCAATCATGCCCAAGGCCCTCGCTTTTGCAGAAGACAACCCACAATTGACCTCATACCATGTTCTGGTTGAAGGTTTGCAACAAGGCATTTATGCAATTTCAAAGATGGCCAGCGAAGTTGAGGAATTCAATCAATCCGCCAAGA
Organism: Candidatus Poseidoniales archaeon; assembly: GCA_045568015.1. Taxonomy (GTDB): domain Archaea; phylum Thermoplasmatota; class Poseidoniia; order Poseidoniales; family Thalassarchaeaceae; genus MGIIb-P. The sequence goes on from JBJLBW010000031.1 coordinate 9,588, forward strand.
ATTACAATACTTTCATTCGAATGTTCCCTGCGGTCCTTGTCGCCAAAATGATGGGTTTCAACCCAGCAGATTACTTTGACGAACTTAAC
>JBJLBW010000032.1:0-9573 GCA_045568015.1 Candidatus Poseidoniales archaeon
CGTCGTAATCATGATCGCTTTGATTGTCAGTTCCATTGTCGGCATCCAAGCCAGGAATCAGTCTTGAACGATCCCCCATATCCAAAAATACGGGCTCGCTGAAAGCTTCCTCGTGAAGGTCTGGCATCCCATCTTTATCCCGGTCTGTAATCGGTGGACCTTCACCGGTTGTGTCCCCCGGATGTACGGATTGGACCGGACTACTGGGGCGGATTTGGCTGACGAAAACCATCGAGCCGAGAATCAAGAGTGTAATCAGAAGCGCTGTTTGCTTTCGACGCATGGACTCACCTGTGGGTTACACCCACAGAGCCATCCCTGCTCTCACGCTTATGATGCTGATGGAGCGTCGTTCGGACAGAACATCCAAAGATTTCGAGTTTGAAATGTGAAATATGTCCATTTTTAGATATTATTTTACCCTTTAATATTACTAATCGGCGTTTCTGAAAGGGTCGCAAAATGGACGTATGAGTTGCTGGTGAAGCGCTTCATTCAAGGGGTGTAAGGTCGGCCGCCGATAAGGTCACGATGACACTCGAGATTACACACCTTGGTTCGGGCAGCCGCGGCAACGCCACGCTGCTCCAAACAGAGGAGTCGAAAGTGCTCATTGATTGTGGATTTAGTGGCAAAGAAACAGAGCGTCGACTTGCACGAATTGGGGTCGAACCTTCAGCGATTGATGCCATCTTACTCAGCCATCATCATACCGACCACGTCCAGGGTGCGGAAATTTTCAGTAGACGGCATGGTGCTCAGTTACTTGCCAACTTCACAACCTGTGCTCATCTCGGCTTTGACCCGGTCAACCAGTGCCGGGTTTTTGAGTCCCTTGAGCGTGTGCAAGTCACGAGCGATTTGTCGGTGCTCCCGATCCCCATACCACACGATGGGGCTGAAAATGTCGGATTCATTGTTCATTCAGGTTCAACGGAGCGGGCCGCGGTGGTCACAGATCTGGGTGAGCCAACCGATGAATTAATCCGCCATCTAAGGGGTTGCGCGCACATTTCAATCGAATCGAATTATGATGCAAAAAGATTGGCGCTTGGACCCTACCCTCCTCGCTTGAAAGCACGGATTTCTGGCCGTGGGGGGCACTTGTCAAATCAGCAAACTGCGGAGTTGTTGGCAGAAATATTAGGCCCTCAAACAAAGAGTGTTGTTCTGTGCCACCTTTCGGGGAAAAATAACGCGCCTCACCTAGCGGAAAGTGAAGTATTGTTTCGGGTCGAAAATTGGTCGGGTGATCTTCGAGTTTCGACCCAAGATGGACCTGAATTCAGCCATTGGTTGGGACAGGCGGAAGCGGAGATATTGACACGCTGAAAATCTTCACCTCAGTATGAGGTGAAACGAGAATGGCTAAGAACATACGGCGATATGTCGGTCTATGCGCCCATCCGACGCGGACTGGCAATCGGCCGACGAACGGGCCGTTTCCGAAATCATGGGCGTCACGATGCTGTTGGCCATGGTCATCTCTACGATGGCTGGGGTTGTTGTTGTCATGCAGCCATTTATGCAGGACCTAACCGACAACCGCGATTGGGCTGCTGGAAGTGTAGCTGCAACCCAATTCAATGACCGATTGCTGGTCGTTGCGGAATCGCCGGAAGGGACTGGGGTTGTGGTTAACAGCCAGCATGTGAAAGACACCGTGACACCGCTTCGTAATGCGGAAATGTGGCAGATTAGTGCTGACCTAGCTGGCCATGATCGGGTTACGGTCTCGATGGAAAATGGCATCATTACGATATCATCGTTGAACGAATCCGCATATTCAGTTAGAATTCAAACTGCTGACGAAACTGAATTGTGGGATTTGATGGATGATGGTCAAGTCATAACAAATGTGAGCATTGAAGGTTGGATCCAAATCGATGTACTCGATGAAGATCAACGAGTGATTCATCGCTGGATCCAGATCCCCCTCGATGGTATTCAAATTCGCACACCGCTCACATCGGGAACATTCCAAGTTAACCTAATCAATGGAGCCAGAATCGAGCAGCTTCCAAACCAGCCAATCGATATTCGCAGTTATCCAAGATTGCACCACGATACGAACCTAGATGGTGGATTGCGGGTTAGTTTTGTCCTTCTTGATGTTGATGTCGTAGGGTTGGAAAGAAATACCGATGTGTCACTTGATGTTGAGAGTAGAGGAGTGATTACATTCTTCGACCATGAGGCTCGAAACTTGCGTTTGATAGCAGATTTTACAGGTTTGGACAACCCCGAATCCCGATATCTCCGCCACTGGACCGATGCATACGATCTGCACCGTTCAACCGGCGACTCAAGTGAATACATTGGATTTGGTCCAAATGGAAGATTGTCGGGGGCTGAAGGCATGACGATCCATCCCGCATCCAGTGAATTTCACCTCGATGTGATTCTACAACAGGTCGTGGTCCAATGATTCGCAGAGAACAGGATGAAGAGGCGGTGTCCGCAGCCATTGCAACCGTGTTATTGTTTGCAGGAGTGATTTCAATCATCTCAGGGATGATGGTTACTGTCATCCCGGTAATCGATGAATTACATGGCGCTGTAGAGCGAGAAAATATGGTTGGCCAAATGGAAGATTTGGCATCTGAAACTGAGCGCTTGAGTGAATCAGGAACACCAGGAGATACAGCGCAATTGACGATTCGGCCCCATACCGGTACCCTTGGATGGGAACTTCTGGAAGGAGGGTCATGGTATAGTGCAACACATCAACCCGACAGTACATTCAGGCTCGAAGGTGTTCTGGATCTCGATGATTCGATGAGATTCCGACATGCAGAACACCATATTGAGAGCCTATGTTCAACAAACCTGCACGCATCTGCTGAATCATTGAATCACTATCGTCTTCCGTTGTTGGATGGAGATGTCTCCGCGACACCCATCAATGCATTGACATCACTCTTGGGTTCGAATCAATTGTCCTTTGACCAAAATGGTTCGACTGAAAATCATGTGGTGACCACGGATGGCGTTTGGCTGCAATCTGGAATAGAAGCTGGAGATGGAGAGGCGTGGATTCACAGTGAAATGCCCTTACGCGTCATCATGTGGAGAGGGGACGGGGGCGCCTTATTAGCGACTCCAGATCAACCCCTTCATGGTTCAGATGAAGGTCGAAGTTGGACCCTACCACTGATTGCGAACTCACACTCAATACATCTCGAATCAGATTCACCCTTCACATTGGAATGGGAAACGACAAGCACGAGGGGAGGTGGAAGTTCATCGTCCCAAACTGTGGCGCAATCGCCGTCTGGAGAAACGGGCACGATTCACTCATGGGACGGGCTGATTGTTTTGTCACAGACAGAGCAACTTGTTCTGAGAACTTCGGCACCTGCGCGAATGGTACTACATTGGGGCGATTCTGCCGAACTTGATGGAGAGGGTCCGGGAGCAGTACCATGGCCCGATCGAACCGGTGCTTGGACAGGGGTTCACTTCCGCCCACCTGCGATGGATGGTTCCTTGCTCATACACAACCCGAACAGTGCGCCAACGACCGCAAAAATAGGAAATCTCTACTACGCAATCAGTGGTTATTCCAGTATTCGAACCCCATGGGATGCAGGGGATATGTCATGGGTTGAAGGGGGTGACCCGATTCAGGTAGAATGGATACTAGATTCGCAAACCGTTGGTGATACTGTAACCCATGCTACTGGATGGAGGCCGGGTAGCCTGGCGATTGCGCCGGCCGCAGACACTGGAAGAATCTCAGGAATGGACTGGAAATTCGAACCCCCGAAGAGCGGCGGTTCTGCAGAATCCCCAACGGTAGGTTCTACCTCTTTCGTTGTCCAAACCGCTGGCACATCGACCTCTTGGTCAACCAGCACCAATCAAGCAGGCAATAGCAACCATAGTTCACCTTCAGAAATTTTCACATTGGAGCAAGATCATATCGGTGCCCTTTCAATTGAATCTACAAATGGGGCGGCGAGGATCTATACATCCACAGGTGAGGACGGGAGTGCAGAAATTCCAGAGGATGGGGCGGAACGGTGCGTCAAGATTGACCTAAGAGCATCCGGATGGATTGATGTTGAACTGCCGTGGGCAACTGTCGACCACTGGAAAACCAGTGACATCAGAAACGCTTGGAAAGATGGCACCCATTTCTTTGGACTACAAATTTCAATCCGCGGAACGGTTGGAGATGACCCTCACGCAACACTCGGTTCAGCATGGGCACTTCACCTTCCAAGGCTCACATACACGTTCGATTCTAGTGTGACAAATTTGGAGATTCTAACGCATGGTGGATTTGTGGGTACAAACCACCCTGAATATCAAGCAGATGTTCTGGTCCCCCCACCTTCGCGCGAAGGTCCCGGTCCACGTCTGGCAGCGACAGTACCAATTGCAATGCCAACCATGGACTCTGTTGGTGGTTCTGCTCAACTCGAATTGACGTTGACCCTCGATGTCAGAGAACAGGTTGCAACAATCGATGCACATCAAGTCCGGCGTGGTTGGGATGGACCATATGCGGTTGCGATTGCGGCGGAAAGTTCTGCGGATGTCGGATATTCGTCCGATTGGCTGGCTTTCCCAGGACAATTGGAGATGCTGGATGATTATGTCGGGTGGGTTCAAACATCACCGACGATGCCTGAAGTAGTCTATCACGCGGGAGGGGAACCGGTTCTGTTCAACCTTCAAATCGCGAGCCTGACAAGTCAAACCAGCATTGGAGGTGTTGCCTAATGTCTCGAAAATTAACCTCTGATGAGTCGGCGGCGGCGACAGAAATTGGCTATGTTTTCACCTTTTTACTTGGACTTATGTTCCTCTCTACATTTTCGATTTGGGTTTGGGGATTGGAAGTTTCAACCCAAGATCGATGGACTGAAGAAGCATTGGAGGAAAACCTGCTCGCAGTCGGTGCAGCCGTTGAAAGGGCTGATGAAGCAGCAAGATTGGATGTGGATGCACGTTATGCTGAACCTGTAGACCTATACCTTTCATCAGCAGCAGGATTGAACCTTGAAATGTGGTTGACGGATGATTCACTACACCTTTCTGATGGGAAGGAAATGTACCGCACAAGCCAACCAATTTCCGGAGCCGCTGCGACTACACATTCGGGTACAATCAAACTTTCTGGAGTCGAAACTGTTTGGGTTGTTTTGGATGCTGGGCAGGTTACCATTCAGGTTGAACAACCTGGATTTTAGTGACCCATGATGGCGCGGTGCATCTGTCCTTGAACTTCCCTCATACGTGCACCGGCACCCAATTCACGGAATACGGTGAGGGCGCGTTGCAAGTAATTCATACGCTCGGCTTTTTCAGGTGCAGCTTCACCCAACCGAGCCAATAATTCTCCAATCAAAGGTCGGAAATCGTTGGCTTCAGCCATCGCCAATCCATCGAGGTAATGTTCGACGGCTTCATCCGAACGACCGGCGTCTGAAAGTGCCTCACCGAGAAGAATGGTAATTTCGACCGCACTTCTTTGATCGGTTTCTTCAGCCATCTGGTCAAGTGCTTCCGAATAGTGGTGAAGGGCGAGATCAGCATCTCCGGTTCGAGCATAGAATCGACCAAGGACTGCTCTGGAACGGGCATGGAGTCCTACATGTTCTGAATCTTCAGTCTCTTCATAAGAGGTCAATGCGTGTTCTCGAGCGCGATCAATTTCACCCATCTCAAGAAGTGCTGAGGCTAATTTGATGCGAACCTCGACCAATTCCGAATCATCTTCTGCTTCAAGCAATTCCTCAACGTTACCGTAAACCTCTAGCGCACGTTTGGTATCCTTCCGATGCCGGAAAATGTAGCCCATGTTGGCATAGGTCCGGGCTGCACCTTTCGCATCACCTGTATCAATAAACAGTTGTAGAGCCTGACGATGTAACTCAAGTCCTGAATCAGACTCGCCTCGCTGAATGGCCAAATCGGCTTTACTCGACAAGATCCGCCCTTGCATCTCCAGAGACACATGAGGTGGTTCCAAAATTAAGGGTAGGGCTGCTTCGTATTCCGACTCGGCATCGGCCCAGCGACCTTGCAGTGAAAGAATATCGCCACGCATCTCCAAAATCATCGCCCATGTCGGTGTTTCAAAGTGAGAATCGTCAAGTTCCAACAGAAGCGAGAGGAGTTCCATGTGCCCGCTCCGAATCAAAGAGCGGCCATGCTTCTCAAGCACGTCACCCAAAGTATCGGTGTCCGCCGAATTAACGAGATGGTAGATGTATTCCAACTGCTGCTCAGGCGCGTCTAGGCGCTTTCGATACCAAGCACATGCTGCGGTGTGTAGAGTCGTGGCAATTTCAGCATCGAAGGTCCGAAGTAGGAATTCACGAACCAAATCGTGCACATCGTAATTTTCACTATCAACTTGTCTCGCCAGACCCTTTTCAACCAAATCATCGAGCAAATCCGTCTCGATTTCATGATTTGAAAGTGCTTCTAATGGCATGGGCTCGCGATAGATTGCAATCGCGCCAAGTACTCGCTTTTCGGACCCTGAAAGGCGACTGAAAATCTCCTCTTCAACGAAGGTTTCCAGCGTATCGTGGAACGTTGACCCCACCGAACCACGATTGATGAGTTGGAGAATCAATGGATGGCCTCTCGAAAGCGTGTAGATATGTAGGAAAGTGGACATGTCCATGTCTGGCATCGTTGTCAATAGATTCCGACTGGCAGATTGATCCAAACCTTCCAAAGGCAAGACAAGTGCAGAAATGTTCCCTTCCGCATCCTTCAGTGGAACGACGGCCCGGTAAGAACGGCTAAACATCACGAGGCCGCATTCCTGCACGTCCTCCATTCGCTGTGATAAGCCGCGAATAATCGCAAAAAGGGCATCGTCGTTTACTTTGTGAAGATCATCGATTACAATCAGAGAAGGGATTTCTTCAAGCGCACCCACAATCAGATTCACTGCGACCGAAGATTGAGGGACTGCAGTCGCATGAATGTAATCTGATAAATCATCATCACCAATGGTAGACAACCACTCTGCGCACGCCTCAAGAAATGCACGACTACCCTCCCAATCTTGACATCGATGGTAGAGTAAATTTCTGCGATGGGTGTATTGTTCAATGACTTTTCCCGCAAGTGCGGTTTTCCCAATGCCTGCAATTCCAGGGACGAGGAGGCAGGATGAACGTGCATCGAGAAGAGCACAGATATTATCAAGTTCAGTTTCCCGACCAAAGAACGCTCGAGTACGGGGTAAATCCCCCAATGACGTCACAAGTTGTTTTTCCACGTGCTTATCCAAATCGCGCTGAATCAATTCTTCATTGAGCGTGCGCAAATCCAACATCCCGTTGTCACCCATATAGCGCAATACATCGACTGCACGGAGAGGGAATGATGCGATGTCGATCGAACCTGCCAAAGTGGTTGTATGTGTGACACCCTCTTTGTCTACGAGACGAACTGGATGTTCTGAAAGACGCTTCCAAGTTTCCTCTGCTTGAACCATGCCCGAATCGGTCAAAAAATACGCTTTCCTCTTCCGACTGACTCCTGCGACATGGGCCTGACGCTCAATCAGATGGTTTGCGTCCTTCAAGCCAGCAATCGCACGGGGTACATTGCTTCGGGCAATTGCGACTGCATTTGCAATACCCATCTGTGATAGAGCGAATGGAACTTCGACCGAATCGGTGTAATCTGCATAATCACGCAAATGGAGCATGATTCGCTCCTGAACACCTGGCCGGGGATGACTCATACACACCACTTCACTCTAATTTTGACTTGTCCCCTTTTGATAGTGACGCGAGCACACCCAACGTGACCCAAGATGTCAACCGGATGTATTCGCTGTTCACTGGTTGTCTGGAACCCACTTGTTTTGCTCCGCGTCCCACTTCCATCCAGGGTAACCTGAGACGGCTGCTGGTGCAGCTACTGCCACTGGTTCGGCGGCGGCGGGCGTTGGAGTCGTTGCGGCTTCCTGCTGACCCTGTTTAGCCCAGGCATAGGGGTCGACTTCTTCAGCAGGTTCTACAAGATCATCCTCGTATTCATCTTCAAATTCGACGAAGAAGAAGACGAACACAGCACCCAATGCACCGAGAACGAGTAAAGCTCCAATGGCCATCAAAATCCACATGAAGGCGCCTGTACCATCATCAATACCGCCTTCAACGTTAATCTGTGAATCGGAATTGGGTGGTTGTTCGACGTTGCCATATTCAAAGACGATTGTGTTGTCTCCCTTGTCGAGGCGGTTCGCACCGATTTCCATCATCCATGTTCCATCTTCTCCAACAGCCGTGCTCCCAAGTCGCAACCCTGCTGACGTTTCTCCAATGACGTTGACTGAAGGTCGTCCATTGCCACTGTAGACAATGATGTCGTCCTTGCTGACCTCGGCAGGACAACCTGCAACGAAGGCACCCTCAATCATGAGGCCTGCACATTGGGATGTGAAGGACACCCCCACCACATCGAAGTCTATCGGATCCGATGAAATGGTACTACCTGCGCTATCACGAACTTCAAAGATAACATCATCCAAGGACCAATCGACCATGTCTGGGAAGTAAAATGACATTGACAGCGGATTGTAATTGGCAATCCCTGAACTGCCGATGGTAATCACTTCTGCATGATAATCATCCTCGAACTTGTCTTGTTGATCGAGAACGTAGTATGACAAACTGTCACCTGCATCCACATCGGAGAAATATTGCGTTAGGTCGATTGAATATCCTGAACCGCAGCGATTCTGTGATGCACCTGTTTCTTCACAGAAAATTGTTGCAGAATCCGGCCACGCCGTTGAGTTAAACGCGGGTCGAGTATTGTCCTGATTTGGAGGATTGTCAATTACGATTTCAATCGAGGCGGCCTCACTGTATTGGAACCCGTCAAAGGAGCGGGCTTCAATGATGTAGTGGTAATTGTGAACCAAATTGGTTGTATCCCATGTTGTTGCCCATCCTCCATTTGCCATGATGTCTGTAACCAGAGAATGTGATCCTTCAGGCATCTCAAGGAAACCAGATTGTGGGTCTTTGACGACGATTTCAACCTTCGTGACCGTTCCATCATTGTCACGAGCTACCCCGCTCAGAAGTGTGTCTTCACTGGCGGTGATGACCTGTAAATCATAGGGCGTGAGTAGTTGAATGAATGGCAGGGCATTGTCGTTGTCAATCTCAAGAGCCAATTCAACTGGTGAGCATTCATCCGGGGAATTCGTGCAGAAAGCGGAATCGCTAGCCCACACCTTCACGGTGTATGTGCCCGAAGGCAAGTGGCCGACCGTCCAATCTGCAGACCACGCTGTACCACCTGGTTTGTCAAACAAATTGTAGTAACCGCTGGGGCCATCGACCTCAAACCAAATCCTTTGGATGTCACTGCCGAAAATACCACTGTAAGCATCTGATGCTCGACCAGTGAAATGGACAATTCCATCATCGATGTTCGTACCGGATGCTGGACCATCGACCCAAACGGTTGGGGGCTCTGTGTTCAGCTTGATTGTTCTCGTAACAATTTGAGATTCCGTGACACCGTCGGATGCCCGGAACTCGAACGTATAGTCACCCTCGGGTTGATCGCTCATAT
>JBJLBW010000033.1:0-9572 GCA_045568015.1 Candidatus Poseidoniales archaeon
TCAATGGCACGGGTTTCATCGATTGCTTGGCTGCATTCGAAAATGATGACCAAACAAAGGCGGTTGTCATGATTGGAGAAATCGGTGGCAACGCCGAAGAAGAAGCCGCGGAATGGGTCGCTGAAAACATGACCAAACCCGTGGTTGGATTCGTTGCAGGCATGACGGCCCCCCCTGGTAAGCGAATGGGGCATGCTGGTGCCATCATTAGTGGCGGGAAAGGTACCGCTGCAGAGAAGGTCGCCGCGATGGAAGCAGCGGGGATTCGCTGTGCCAACGATCCATCTGAAATCGGTGCTGTCCTGCTGGAAAGTCTGAAGGCTGCTGGTCTTCGCTAAGCAAGCATGGACTTGGCAGCACTCACCCCCATCGTGATCGTGCTGGTTATAGGGGCAATGTCGCCGGGCCCGTCGCTGGCCATTCTCATTCGTAACACGATGGAAGGTGGAAAGAAACAGGGTGTATCCTGTGGTGTTGGGCATGGGATTGGATTTGGCATTTATGCGTTCATTGCTGTCGCCGGAATCGCCCAACTGAAAGCCAGTGCCAGTGGTGCTGCTGAATTATTGGAGATTGTTGGAGGCCTCTTCTTGTTGCTTCTTGCAGGGTTAATGCTGAGAGGTTCAAACGAAGACAATGGACACCAATCATCAGGGCGAAGGGGATTTACTGAAGGATTTCTAATCGCATTTCTAAACCCGAAAATTCTCGCTTTCTTGATCGCGATTTTTAGTCAGTTTGTTCAGCCTGATTTCACTTGGGGCGAGCGGGCTTTAGTGGCTTTGATTGCAATGTGCATCGATGGTGGTTGGTATGTGCTGGTCGCCCTGATTATTTCTGGCACACCTTTGCTAACCAAACTGGAAGAGAATGCACGCAAGTTCGAACAGATGATGGGAATCTTGCTTGCCGGACTCGGCATTTGGATTCTCTTGTAATCAACGGGGTGGACCCTTTCGCTTGGGAGGGCCGCCTTTCGGACCTCGGCTAGGTGGGCCGCCTTTGGGGCCACGACCAGGGGGGCCACCACTAGGTCCACTACTGGGTGGACCACCTGGGCCACGACTCGGCGGACCGCCACCAGGACCACGGCTAGGGGGTCCACCTGATCCACCACTAGGGCCGCGCGATGGGCCCTTGGGAGGACCTCCTCCGCGTGAAGGGCCTCTTGGGGGACCTCCAGGGCCACCGCTAGGGCCGCGGGATGGAGGGCCGCCTGGGCCGCGCGAAGGTGGACCACCCGGGCCGCGAGCAGGAGGAGAGGGGCTGTCGTCCCAATCATCGCCATCATCATCTATGAATTGTGCACCACATCCGGGGCAACTGGAATCTGAATCACGGATTGGGTAATGTCCACAATCATCGCATGCAAACAAATCTTCGTCATCTTCATCGATGTCATCATTATCGCTACCGGTAGCTTCACCCCAAACCAACTCGATGTTTCCATCCAATGAACGGAATAGGGCGATTTCAATGCCGATGTCAAACCCTTTGAGAGCCAATTCCGTTGCAATCGCGTGTTCAAAGGCATTGGAGAGATCTGGAGGAGTATCGAGAACACGCCCATCATCAATGTAGGTCACGTTCACTTGTACGGTGTCATCTTCCGTCATTGCCACCTGAGGTGATTCCACAGCCACACCACGCTTTCTGGCAACGCGTCGAGAGGCGACCTCTGCCATTCTGCGGAGTAGGGACGGAGAAGGTTGATTGGACTTGGCTCGCTTCTTTTCCAGCCCCACATCTTGCCCATCATCGAGGAATCTTGCACTGCCGGTTGCCGAAGCCAGGTGCTCTGGAACCTCACCACCGGCGAGTCCGGCCAATACGCCACTCGCCGTTTTTTGGTTCATCGCTAGCCATTCATTTCGAGCACCAGCTTTCTCTGCTCTTTCTGCTTCAACAATGTGATCGACCACTTGATCGGTCACCGAGGATGGTTGAGCAGGGGGTGTGCTTTGGGCAGGAGGCGATTGGGTAGGAGGTGCGTTTTGAGTTGGAGCATCCCCCATTTGATTTGCGATTTGATTTAGGAATGAAGGGTCTGCGCCGACATTGGTTCCACCTGCAGCATCTGTAGCCTGCATGTCATGGGTTGCTTGAACGGCCTGAGAACTGACGACTCCGAAGTTTCTTCCACCCATCGCACCGGATTTTGAAGGGTCCTGACGGGCACCACATTCTGGGCAGAAAAGCGAATCGCCGGGAATCTCTTCTGAGCACACCTGACAGTCGATAGTTCCACCCCTATGGGTGGAAGGGCGGAACTCCCGTTAGAAAAGGTTGCGTAGAAGTGAGATGCCCACAGGGTCAAGAACACATGCCCCGACGAACCCACAGGTGGGGCTGACTTGACCGGATTAATCAATCCCGAAATCGATACACTCCTCAAGGACACGTCTCGTTCATTTTTCATTACATTGCAAGCCTTACCTTCTAAGATTCGAGGCCAGGTTGGTTTGCTTTATCTTCTCGCAAGAATTGCTGATACCATTGCAGATTCAAAAGAAGGAGAAACAAATCACTTATTGGCTACGCTAATCGAGTACACCGAGGTGGCGATCGGGGACGAAAATGCGGGCCCATTACCTGATTTTTCCGAATTGGCACAACTTCAAGACAATGAAGCAGAAGCAATATTGTTGCAAAATGTACCCGCTGTAATCGCTTGTCTTGAAAATTGTTCTGAAGGTGACAAAGGTCGAATTCGACAATGTCTAGAAATTATCACAAGCGGCCAAGCAAAGGATCTTGGAAGATTTGGGGTCGCCAATGAAGAAGGAGTGATTTCATCATTAGAAAACGATGAGGAATTGGATGAATATGCCTACAGAGTTGCAGGAAGTGTAGGCGAATTCTGGACTCGGATGTCACTCGCGCATCTATTCAAATTAAATGCAGAAAAAGAAGCGGAATTATTTGACCTTGGAGTTCGATTTGGAAAGGCACTTCAACTCATCAATATTCTTCGCGATATCCCCGAAGATTTACGTTTTGGAAGATGCTATATTCCGGCCGACAGGATGGCTGAATATGATTTGAAACCCGATGATTTACTCGACCCGAATAATATGGAGAAATTTCGCCCATTGTACAATCAATACATTGAGGTCGCTGCATCTCATTTAGATGCGGCTGTAGAATATATTTCCATGCTCCCATATTCACAATTTAGACTTCGAGGTTCCTGCATGCTTCCGGTATTGATTGGACAAAGAACGTTGACATTACTACGAACCGGAAATGTGTTGGATGCGGAAAATCGAGTAAAGGTGTCCCGTGACGAAATCAAGATTTTAATCAAGAAGACGAAGCGTTCTCTGATCATTCCTGGTGGTTCGAAAAAATTGTTGGAATCAAACCGTGGCCCCTGAAAACAAGGATTGCAAGGTTTTGCAAGCAAAGGGTCCCCAAAGGGGACCAAGTGGACTTTTGAGGGGTGGGTTCAATAAGGCACGAGCCTACCCTACGAATGACGCGTATGTCAGACACCGTGAATCGTCAATCCTCTGATTTCCTTGATGAGTTCATTCTCATCGAGGATGAACCGGTTCGGAAGGGTGAGGAAGGTACCGAGGTCAATGCACGGTTGGAACAACTTCGTGCAGCGGTTGTGTTGACTCGGGAAGCGGTCCGAGCAGCCAGCATTACGGCCCTAGAGTTGGCAACAGAGTCGGCCCACTTCATGGGTGTCGTGAGTCGTGGTGGGGAATTGGTAAATCCGTTCAAGCACATCGAAGCACCTGTCTGGGAAGAAGAGGATGTTCCACAAGAGATGTTGGACGCCGCCTATGCTTACTGTGAGGAATTGACCCGGCGTGAGGCTGGAAATTTTTACCATTCGTTCAAGTATCTACCAGATGAACAAAGACGAGCAATTTGTGCCTACTACGCATTCTGTAGACGTGCCGACGACATTGCCGACGGTGATTATGTCGATAAATTCCCAGGTGCTCTCGGGGCCAATGATCCCGAAGCGATTCAATATCGTCGTAAATTGGAGGAACTTGCTGCGGCCAAGCCAGTGATTGAGCGAACGGAATTTGAGGACAAGTTGGCACAACTGTTTTTCTTCCGCAAGAAACTCTCAACCGCATACAACTGCATGTCCAGTACTGACCCGATTTTCATGGCCCTAAAGCACACCGTCTCAACCTTTGGACTGCCACGGCAATACATGGACGACTTGATCAGTGGTATGGAGGACGACCTCTACACAAACCGTTACCAGACGTTTGAAGAATTGTATTCCTACTGTTACAGAGTCGCATCAACCGTCGGACTGGTCTGCATCGACATCTATGGGGTTGAATCCACCGCTGCAGAGCGTGAATTTGCAGAAGCCTGGGGCATTGCCATGCAATTGACCAACATCCTGAGAGATGTTCAGGAAGATGCTGAGCGTGATCGAATCTACCTTCCACTCGAGGATTTGGAACGATATGGAATCACCGAGGCCGATGTAATGTCTGGAAGAAAATTACTCGACCATCCGGGTTGGAAACCATTTGTCAAGGAATATTGTGCACGGGTCAGGGCCTACAGAGACAAGGGATTCAAGCTACTACCACGTATTCCAAAGCAGAGCCGTTACAGTCCAGCCGCAATGATGGCATTCTACAGCAGCATTCTACGCCGTATCGAAAGAACTGGTGGCGATGTTTTCACAGAACGCGTCAAATTGAGTAAAGCAGAGAAGTTGACCTTGGCCGCGAGCCTATACTTGCGACATCGCTTCTTCTCTTTCTGAACCAAGAAAAACGCGGGCTCACCTTTGGTGAGCCACGCAACCGATTAAGAACGACAGCAAGCGCGAGCAAACAAGGAGGGGATAGAATGCGGATAGCGGTGCTCTTGGAAGATCGTTGCAAACCCAACTCTCCAGCCTTCATGTATCTGCAAAAATATGCAGGGCAATGTGGTGCAGAGTGTATCCAAGTCGAGGGGACCAAATGCAAAATTCTGGAGTCGGCGTGTCCACCGTGCTTGGTCCGTGCGAAACATTGTCCAGGTGACGCTGTTAAAATCATCAACCTCCCACAAGAATTAGACCATGATTTGACCCATTGCTATGGAGAAAATGGTTTCCGTCTATTCCGATTGCCCGCACCGAGAGAAAGCGAAGTCGTCGGCGTACTAGGGGCCAATGGAATCGGAAAATCGACGGCCATCAACCTGCTCTCTGGGACCTTGAGGCCAAACCTAGGCGACTGGTTGGGTGGAGAGCGGCCGTGGGAGGAAGTATTGGACACATTCCCAAGAGGAGAATTGAGGGATTTCATGTCCCTTGTCGCTGGCGATGGTGTTCGAATTGCGGTCAAACCGCAATACGTCGACAAGATTCCAAGGGCCTTTGACGGTCTTGTAAGTGCTCTGCTCGAACGGATTGACCAGCGTGGTGTCATCAAACAGGTCAGTGAGGACCTTTCCATCGATCACCTCTTTGATCGAAAACTTCCCGAATTATCTGGTGGTGAATTGCAGCGTGTTGCAATCGCGGCGACCTTGCTGAAAGACGCTGATGTATACTTCTTTGATGAGCCATCATCCTATCTGGATATTTATGAGAGAATGCGCATGGTCAAAATCATCCAAGAGCTCTCTGAAACCGGAAAGAGAGTGATTGTAATTGAACACGATCTGGCTATTTTGGATGTCCTATGCGACCTGGTCCACATCGTATATGGTGAGCGAGCAGCCTACGGGATCTTCACTCCACCAAGAAATACAAGAACTGCAATCAATGCCTATCTTGATGGATTCCTAGAACAAGAGAATATGCGGCTCCGGGACAAACCAATTCAATTCGTTAGAGGTGGTGTCAGAGGCGAAGAAATCGGTCAACCGATTCTAGAATGGGGTGACATGGAGAAAACCCTAGGCACTTTTCATCTCAAGACTGAAAGTGGCAAGGTCCACAGTTCAGAAGTGGTTGGCGTCGTTGGACCCAATGCGACTGGAAAGACGACCATGGTCAAGATGATTGCTAGGGAGCTGGAAATCGATGCAGGTTGGTGCACTATGGAAGCTAAGGTGTCCTACAAGCCTCAGCACGTCAAACCTGAATTCGCAGGATCTGTACAACTTTGGTTAGACAGTGAACTGGGTATGAAGTGGCGACAAGGAGAATTCCACACCACTGTCATCCGACCCCTCCAAGTTGACAAATTGTTAGAGCAAGATGCGAGGAGATTATCCGGTGGAGAGTTACAGGCCGTCAGCATCGCGATTTGTTTGGGTAAAGAGGCTGATTTGTATCTTCTCGATGAGCCGAGCGCTCATCTGGATGCAGATGCGCGTATGGAGGCGGCAAAAGCCATCCAAAAGACGATGGAAATCAATGAGAAGTCGGCGATGGTCATCGACCATGATATCTATTTCATCGACATAGTTAGTGATTCCTTACTTGTGTTTGAAGGAGAAGGGGGTTCTGAAGGGGTCGCGGTTGGACCCTTGCCACTTCGCACCGGAATGAATCGATTCCTAGAGCAAGTTCAGATCACATTCCGGCGTGACCACGATAGTCACAGGCCTCGAATCAACAAGGTTGACAGTCGAAAGGATCGCGAACAAAAAGCGAGTGGCGAATATTTCTATGCGGGGTGAAAATTATGCCAGTCATTCCTCAACCAACGGGTGTTCATGCCCGAAGTCGGCGAAGATTGAGTGCATCATCATTGGTCACTTGGGAGCGATGCAAACGGGATTGGTTCTTGACGCGGAGGCTTGGAATTCGTGTGGCAACACATCCTGAAATGTTGTTGGGGCACATCGTCGAAGAAGCGGTGACAGCGATTTGGATGGAGCGCCCCCACCCTTGTGATGGAATGGACAAAGGGGATTCGAAATGGGCCCCTGGAGAAGGTGGTGAGAGGATGGAAATCAATTCTCTCGACTCACTCAATGAATGGTTGCGAACACTGATGCGACCGACTGTCGACAGAATCATCGAAGAATTGGAAGAGGATTGGTTGAATTGTCCATGGAGAGCGGATGGGCGCGCTGTTGGTGAAGTCAAACGTGAAAAATTGAATGCGATGATTAAGAATGCAATCAAATTACAGATCAATGAAGCCAGAGAATGTTTAGAGGCGAATGGAGGCCCTCATTTGGAGGCATTTCGCAACGGTGGAGACCCGTTCGGCACACCATCCCCCTGTTGGGATGAGGCGCAGGGGACGGGTTGGAAGGAATCTGGTGAACCATGTTCTTGGTGGGAAGCATGGGAGGTCGCACGACCTTGGGCCAAAGACCCACGAATTGTTTCGGCACAGCGATTGTTCCATCCGGATGGTTGGGCTGCAGGTGAACTCGATGTTGCGCACAGATGGAGAGGTAGTGTACACATTGTGGATATCAAAGCCAACCGAGGCGGGGGGCGAGACCATTCCGGCGTGGCTCACCAACTTCGATTCTATCAGTGGCTTTGGAAGGAAACCCGAAACCATCCAGAAAAGCCAACCAACCGTGTTGAGGAAGGGGTTGTTACTGAGATTAAATCATGGCACCTCACAGATGGATTTGTTCACGAAGCAGAAATGATTGAAGATTTGGACGCTGAAACAAATCGACTCAAATCAATTCAAGACGGAATGGCATCCACCTCTCTCGAAGATTTACACCTCGATGCCGAAGAACCTTCATTGGAAGGAAGATTGGGCTGCGAAATTTGTTGTGGGTTACAAACCTGTGATTACCCGAGGGGTGGACAAGAACAACCACTTCATTCCCTCATCCCCGATGTTGAAATCAAACCGGCCGGGACACCATACAGTGCCATCGCTGATCTACCCAGCCGTGTGACGGTCAAAGGAACATTACACGGCCATTGGGGCCCGATGCCCAATCACTACGGAGACCATGTGATTGGGGCTGCCGTCACAGCGGGTGATAAGACCGCAGTCATCGAAGAAATGGGCATGGGCCAATTCTCGCAATTGCATCAACACGAAGGAGATGTTGTCATCGTCAATGCTGCACCAGGGCAATGGCGCGGTATGATTCGGCTTTACCTCGATGCAGATAGTCAAATCATTTCACAAACGGAAGCAGACGGTTTGCAGATCGACCGGATTGGATTGATTCCCACCAGAGCCAATGTCTCAGGAGTAGTCATCAGCCGAGGAGCCAATAGTGGTACCAATGCCAAGGGGAAAGATTGGTCCATGGCCACCGCACACATTTGGGACGGGACTGCATTGACCGAAGTGGTCGCATTTGGAAGAGGCCGTAGTGAATCATTCGACAACCTACAGGTTGGCGACCGTGTTCGGTTCATGGCTGCAGAAATCGGATGGCGGGAAGGCACCCCTCAATTGCGAATCGACCCACGTAACACGAGGATGACTGTGGATCCCCCTCCACCAAAATCCGATTGAGATTAGTGTGGACCATCCGGTGGATCCTTGATTGGCAATATGGACACATATTGGCCATCCACCCCCTGAGCAATGAGCATTGCAACCCCTACAAGCAGGGTGAGTGGCCCTCCGCAGCACAGGATTTCTTCGATTGAATCCATGATGACAAAATAGACCTCGCCGTCGGAGAAATTTACAGGTATAATCTCGTATAATGCGGTGAACACCAAACCGATCAAACAGATGGCTCCGCCAAGCCAGATGGTTTTCATTGCGAGCTTCTTCTTTTCCACGGATGCTTTGTTCATTGACGAAAGGAGTTCGGAGGCCGACAACGGCGGCTGAACGACCATGCCTTTCGCTGCTTGTGTTAGTCTTTGAATTCTGCTGGGCCGCATGGTTCAAAGACGGTGAACGATAAGACCGGTTCCGTGCCCGTTCAAATTGTCGATGATGATGCGCTGTTGGTCAGCAAATTCAAGCGATTGTCTGCGACCAGCCTCATCCAATACCAAGGTTGTCCAAGATCCTGGTATCATCGAAGAATCGAATTTCTCCGAGGCCCACAAGTCCCTGCGATGATGAGAGGACATATCGTGGAAAATACGGTTTGTAGGGTTCTTCGAGAAGGGCCATTGCTGGTTGAATCAAATGCCGATTGGAACGTCTTGGAAACTCCACTAGATGGGGATGAGAGGCCAGAACGAAACAACACTGAACGTTACAAAGGTCCAGAACTGGTTTCCAAAGAGGGTGTGACTGATTTGGAATCACTACGCGCGTGGGCACACGCGAGAGCAGAAATCCATTTTCCAAACGTGAAGGAATACCATGTTGAAGATTTTGAAGACAGCCCGATGTCAATTGGTGGTGGAGATGACCTCGATGACGAGAAAATGTTGTCGATGATTCTCACGACCTTGGATTTCCATCTTGAAGAAGTAGCGCGTTGCTTAGAAGAAAATGGTGGACCCAATCTAAGTCGGTTCAGAACGGGTGAACGACCAGAATGGC
The DNA here is from genome assembly GCA_045568015.1 of Candidatus Poseidoniales archaeon. GTDB lineage: Archaea > Thermoplasmatota > Poseidoniia > Poseidoniales > Thalassarchaeaceae > MGIIb-P. The sequence goes on from JBJLBW010000033.1 coordinate 9,378, forward strand.
CAGCCCCTGATGGATTTCCACACAATTGGTCCCTGCCCCATCCCGCTGTAAGTGAAGGAGATTGCACACTGATGGAAGCATGGGAAATCGCCCGACCCTGGTTCGTAGACCCCGATGCTGGGACATTCTCCCTCGGTTCGATTCACCCCGAGCATTGGTTTGCTGGAGAATATGACTTCGTCTATGACTGGGATG
>JBJLBW010000034.1:0-9549 GCA_045568015.1 Candidatus Poseidoniales archaeon
AGGGTTTGTTGGGTTGGGATCAAGAGGTCATGATGCCTCCTAAGGCTGCACCACTTCGAGCGGAACAGTTGGCTTGGCTTTCACGGACCAGCCACGCAATGATGACCGAATCGACCATGGGTGAGTCCTTGGATGCAGCAGAAGCTGAAGGAACCGATGACGAGGTTGCAGCAGGAAACCTACGTTTGATTCGAGATGCGTATGATAAGGCCACAAAGAAGCCCGCAGACTTTGTTGAGCGCTTCGCAAGGCACAAATCGAAATCCATCATTTCCTGGACCGAAGCACGTGAGAAGAATGACTTCTCCATTTTTCGTGATGACTTGGCAGAGATGATTGAACTCAATCGTGAACTTGCAGGGTATCTCGGATACGAAGACAACCCATACGATGCTCTTCTCGACATCTACGAATCAGGACTATGTGTAGCACAAGTTGACCCGTTGTTTGCGGGCCTCCGCGAAGCATTGGTCCCATTGATTGCAGCGGTAGGCCAGTGCGAAGGCCCCGACATGTCATGGGTAGAGTCGAACAATTGGCCAGAGGCTGCACAAGCTCAACTATCACATGGGATTTCAGCAGCGGTCGGCTTCGATTTCGATGCAGGTCGTCGGGATAAATCGACCCATCCATTCTGTGGGGGGGCAAATCCAGATGATGTGCGATGGACGACTCGTTACGATGAGGCTGAACCTTTCGGTTCCCTGTATGGATCGCTCCACGAAACCGGACACGGTTTGTACGAACAGGGTCGACCTCGACACTTGGACTTCCAGCCCGCCGGCCATGCCGATGGCTTGGGTGTACACGAATCACAAAGTCGCCTGTGGGAAAATCAAGTGGGCCGTTCTCTGTCATTCAGCGAGTGGGCGATTCCACATTGGACTGAACATTTCTCGGAGAACATGAACGGCGTGACCGGAGAAATGCTGTGGCGCAGTGTCAACTTGGTTGAGCCCAGCCTCATCCGGGTTGAGGCCGATGAAGCAACGTACAATTTACACATCATGATTCGATACGAAATCGAGAAACAACTCATCAATGGCGAACTAGACATCGATGATTTGCCAGATGCATGGGATGACATGTACGAGAAATTCCTTGGAATTCGTTCGCCTGATCGAAAGCAGGGCGTACTCCAGGACATCCATTGGTCGATGGGTGCTTTCGGATATTTCCCGACCTATACATTGGGCAATTTGTACAGCGCCCAACTCCTTTCAGCAGCTCGTGCAGATCTTGAGTCAAGTGAAACGCTTGAAGAAATGTGGGGACGTGGCGAATTCGCGCCACTACTCCAATGGATGCGAGACAAGGTACACGCGCGAGGCAGCATCCTCTCACCTGCTGAATTAATTGAGGAAGCGACAGGCATGGCACCTACCCCACAACCATTCATCGACTACCTACGAGCCAAGATTGAGCGTTTGTACGGAGTCAGTGCGTGAAGCAGAAGTCCAATAGGCAACCTTGTGCCCATGCCCAACATGGAGGGGGTGCCATCTCGCGAATTGAGCGATTTGGCGTGGTTTCAGCGGAATTTGGATGCGGGCGTGAGTGTCTTACATCTCGATGACAAGCGCTTGATTGCGGGTGACTGGGACGGTGGAATCCATTGCTGGGATTTGGAAGGAGAAAACCTGTGGGTGGCGAAAACCAGTAACAGGGTATCTAGCATGGCCCTCGGCGGCGACAATCTCTTTGCAGTATGTGGACGTGATATCGTTTGTATCGACACCTCTTCAGGGGAAATCCGGTGGAATGTTGAATTGGAAGGGAGCAGTGATCTGGTAGCTTGTACACCCGATGGGTCAACAATTCTCGCAACCTCATCAATTTTCGATCTTGAAATGAACGATTTTCTCGAATCGACATTTTGGCGCTTTAATGCAGAGGGTGATTTGCTCCGCCAGGATTCGCTTGATGAGCGCCCTTGGTCGATTGAAATGCGAAGTGATGGGGTTGCCTTCCTCCCATTGGGTCGACCGAGATGTGGAATGATTCGGGCAGCAGAGGACGGCTTGCACCACACCCCATTGCCAACCGATTCGCCTGCCACGTGCGGTTTCACAGGCGAATCCCACATGGTCGTCGGTCACGCAGACGGCACTCTAACAGCCGTGGATGATGGTATGGTCATGGACGATGATACATACACAAACCAACCAGGCCCCATCGAATCTATTTCTGCGACACAACCTGGCTTCCTAGTGGCCTCATCAATTGAACCTGGAGCTGCAGGCGCCGGTTTTGGAGGCGCGGAGGGCATCGCTCGCGCGTACAATCAGAAAGGGGGCTTATTGTGGCAAATCGAAACTCCCTTAGGTCGTAACATCGACCATGTCACCTATGGCCCTATCATCGATGGGATTACTAGCGCGTGGATATCCTCATGGGATGATCGAATTTCTCAAACCGAGGTGCGAAGCATCCCTGGTGGCGATATAATCTTACAAATTGAAATGAAATCAAGAGTGAATTCAATCGTGGGGAATTCAGAGTATTTGGCGATCGGATTTGCAGATGGTGATCTGTACCTCTTGCAAGGTGCCTTACTAACCAGGAGACTGGCATCAGAGTCCGAATCAGAATCGGATGAACACCGTTCAACAATGGCCGAAAAACTACGCCGCCTTCGCTCTTGAAAATGAACATTTATCACGCCCTGCCTCCAGTGGAAATAAGGGGGCAGTCGGCTCTTTTCTGATGGAAAAGCCCCGATTTCTAGCAAAGGTTTATGGGACGCCCCAGCGCACGTGAACTTTGCCGCTCCCGAGGAGTGGTGTCGGGGCGCCCAGCGTCACCGGCAGGCCCCAGCCCACAAGGGACCCAATTCGGGAACGGTAGTGGGCCATCAAATTCGACGCAAGTCGAGCTAGATGGGGCGTGCTCCCAGCTGCAAAGTTGGATCAGCAGGCCCACAGGAGAATGAAGGCACATGCTTCGGTGTGTGGTGGATAATTTTGTGAACGTGTATCAGAGCTGGGCTCGAAGTACACACCGACATCTGATGTCGGAACATGGGAGGTGCCTGCTCGCAAGAGCGGGGATCAATTCGGAAGGAACGACCGGTTGACACCTTGGACGAACTCCCCTAGGGAATCACTGGAAGCCGCAAGGTGACCTCAGGGACCCAAAGGCGGATGGAAGCCATAACAGTTGACCGTGAAGAGCCGGCCGTACCAATCCCTCAAGCATATCCTGTGCAGGTAATTGGTTGAGCAGCAATGTGAAACCAAGCTACCGGGGACGGAGTAGACTGCAGTCGAGACCGGCCCAGGGAAGGGAAAGGCAGCAATGCTGGAACCGGACCGAAGGGGGACAGGGGTGGCAGTAATGTCACAATCCTGCTCCTTGGTGGATCAAAGTCGAAAGATAGAGAGAAGCCAGGAGGTGAGGTGTGGACCGCAAGGAAAGCGCCTCTCTCAGGGACGCCGGAACGGAGCAATCTGAACCGGGAACTGGTGAAAAGAAAACCGTCTTCGGACGGCGGACGACGCATCAGGAAGCGGAACAGGAAACTGATCCGGGCGTCTAAGGGACGGCACGGTGCGTTCGCGTACCGTGCCAACCCGACCGAGATTTGGAACAAAGTCGCAAGACAGAGGAAAGGATCACGGATGTGGAGGCTGGCTGACGGTGAAAGATCTACTCGATTCGAATCCGGCAGCCAGTACTCCCAACTCCCTCTCCGAGCTGAACAAAGTCGCAAGACAGAGGAAAGCTAGGGGGCGAGGTGAGGACCGCAAGGAAATCACCACGCTGGGACGCCGGTACGGAGCAATCCAAATCGGGAACTGGTGAAAAGAAAACCGTCTTCGGACGGCGGACGACGCATCAGGAAGCGGAACAGGAAACTGATCCGGGCGTCTAAGGGACGGCAGGTGTGCAAACACCAGTCGAACCGGCCGGGATTTGGAAACCGTCTTCGGACGGGGGAAGGATTCTGGATGCGGAGGCTGGCTGGCGGGGAAAGATCTACTCGATTCGAACCCGCCAGCCAGCACTCCCAACTTCCTCTCTTGAGGATAAGGGGCCATTCTTCCAAATCGACTTTTCATGCTTCCGTATGCGAAGCCGTTCTGCAAGCCGTTTTACTTACACTTTGAAGAACACCAATTAGGCACGGGGCCCAATCATTTCTTCTGGTCGAACCCATTCGTCAAACTGTTCATTTGTTAACAGTCCAAGTTCTAGAGCAGATTGTCTCAATGTGATTCCCTTTTCGTGTGCGTTCTTGGCAATCTTCGCCGCGTTGTCATATCCGATGTGATTGTTCAATGCAGTCACCAACATGAGTGAATTCTCAAGATGGGATTGTATGACCTCTTCATTTGCTACAAGCCCCTTGACACACTTGTCAGTAAACGCCCGACACGTGTCCGCCAAGATACGTACGCTATGGAGAAGATTGTGGATCATCATCGGTTTGTACACATTGAGTTCAAAGTTACCTTGACTTCCTCCGATTGTGATGGCCGTGTGATTGCCCATGACCTGACAGCACACCATTGTCATCGCTTCCGCTTGTGTGGGGTTGACCTTACCAGGCATGATACTTGAACCGGGTTCATTTGCAGGGAGTGAAAGTTCACCAAGTCCACAACGAGGACCTGAGCCGAGCCATCGAATATCGTTGGCGATTTTCATCAAACTCGCTGCGAGGGTATTGAGCGACCCGCTGGCGGCGACCACTGCATCATGTGCAGCCAATTGAGCGAATTTGTTGTCAGCTGTAACAAACGGCAAATCTGTTTTTTCAGCAATGTGGCCTGCCACTATACTCGCAAAGTCAGGATGGGTATTCAACCCGGTTCCAACCGCAGTTCCACCCAAAGCCAACTCAAACAAATCCTCGAGCGCGAAGTCAATTCTTCGCAAATCCGCATCCAGCATGGACACGTATCCTCCAAATTCCTGACCCAGAGTCAGTGGGACAGCATCCATCAAATGCGTCCGCCCAATCTTCACAATCACTCCGAATTCCTCAGCTTTCTCATTCAATGCGTCGCGCAAATATTGCACCTGGGGCCTCAACTCATGTACGATTGCTTCTGCTCCAGCAATATGCATCGCAGTTGGAAATGTGTCGTTGGACGATTGGGCCTTGTTGACATGATCATTTGGGTGGACGGGCTCCTTCGAGCCCAGCACTCCACCTGCAATCTCTATCGCGCGATTGGCGATGACTTCGTTGGTATTCATGTTCGATTGTGTCCCTGAACCCGTCTGCCATATTCGAAGAGGGAAGTGACTGTCCAATGAACCATCGATGACTTCATCAGAAGCCGAGATAATCAGGTCCGCAATCTCCGCATCCAACGCTCCAAGTTGTTTATTCGTCCTAGCGGCTGCTTGTTTGAGAACCCCAAAGCCCCGAATGACTCCTCGCGGCATGGTGTCGTCCCCGATATCGAAGTTGATGAGCGAGCGTGCAGTTTGACAACCATAGTACCGATCAGCAGGCACTTCGAGAGTACCCATGGTATCTTCTTCAATTCGCACATCACCGGAGTTTGCTTCAGCAACTCTTTGCTCCGCAGGGGCGGAAACTACCCCCTCCTTCTTCTTGTCCAGTGATTCTTGAATCATCTTCGAGATGGTGGCACTTCGCCCATCGCTCCGACCTTTGCCGACACGTCGATCCAATCGTTCCGCCAACTTCTCTGGAATGCTAATGCTCATGATTCGGCGGTCTCCCGCCCGATGTTTCGCCATGAAAAGCCGTTTAGTAGACTCTTATTAAATATAACTGGCGAAAACATCAACAGCGAGTGACTGAGATGATTTGCATAGGTTCCCGAGGCCGATCGCCATGTCCTGTGGGCGAATTCTCAATGGCCGTAACAACACCCATCCCATCCGTTACTTTACCGAAAACAGGATGTGCACTAGGTGTCCGTGTATCCCACCAATCGAGGAATGCATTGTGAACCGTGTTGATGAAAAATTGTGAGCCACCACTATTGGGTCCGGCATTGGCCATGCTCAAGGTCCCCGGTTCGTTCGAGAACTTTGCATTTGGCAAATGTTCATCTGCAATTTTGTAACCAGGGTCACCGGTCCCACAACGAGGGCTGTTTGGATCTCTGCTGTTTGGGCAACCACCCTGAAGCATGAACCCTGCAATCACTCGATGGAAATGCAATCCATTGTAGTACCCTTTGTCAACCAAATCTAAGAAATTCCCAGCCGTAATGGGCATGGTGTCGGTAAACAGTTCAATGGTGATGTCACCCTTGCTCGTCTTCATCAGTACTTGTGTCATGAACGCCCCCGAGAGCCCGAGGTTCTTGAGTCTGTTCAGTTCACAGTCACAATTCATTATGCAACCGAAGTGAACTTAGCGTAAAGACGCACAGGTGCTTCCTCAAAGTAGAGAAATAGCGCTGGGCAAAGCCACCCTTCCATTCCAATAACTGGACTTTCATACCACCAACCTCCAGATTCTTCTTGCTGTCGAATTAATTCCAAATCGTGAGTGGGAAAGGGAACATCCGAGAAAGTCAAAGCGAAACCCGCTTCAGCCCCTTCAATGTCTCTTACCATGATATCGATGATATCGTCCGCTCCTGAAACAAACGGTTCACGAACTAGTTCAGTATTCTCATCATCAAAAACCCACATGCCATTCCATTTGTATGGTTTGATTACCATTATCGTATTCATATTCTTCCAGAGTATTCCTGGATCTATATGAACTCTTCAACTCAAAAAGTGAAATTGAGTTTCAATTTATTCGCTACGAACAGCATTCAGTTTCTTTCTACGCTCATCTTGGGGCGCACCAACTTCTCGGAGTAATCTCTCCCGTAGAGCTTCATGCAACCACATCCCATCATTCAGTTCGAGTAAGAGACCACGTTCCATTAAAGCGGACGGGGGGTGACCATCGTAATCACAGGCTGTAGCGAGTATATCCCATGGGACGGGGCGCTCTGAGACCGCAAGGGTGGCGAGTAATTCACGCTCATCTTCGGGGAGGACATCGAGGATTTCTTCATCGAGGAAACGCAACCAATCTCCATGTGTTACCTCTCCATACATTTCCATCAATTCGATGGCGAGTGGATGCCCACCAGTCACTTCGTGAATCTCAGGTGCAGAGGGCAAGTCCCCACTTTCGAGGTCCGAGATCCATGCATCGAGGTCTTCAACAGACAATCCTGAGAGCGCCAATTCACTGACTCGATCGCGTGTGTGAACATCACGACGGTCGTAAAACGTCAACGTTGTTCGACTGATGAGGAGCAATTTGAGAGGCGATGAATCAGCGACTTGAAGCAATGCACCGAGCAAATCAGCCGCATCTTCAGAGATGTGGTGAACGTCATCAAGCACTAGAAGGAAGTAAGGTGGCGCCCCAGGTTCTTCATCATCAGAGAATCTCTCACGCAATACACTGGGGTCGGTCAAGTAGGAAAGCAATAATCTGCGGTAGGCATCGATATCGAGTTTAGCCCCGGGCGTAAGCGGCAATGTATCCATCAATTGAACAGGGTCATGCGCAGCATCAATCCCAACTCTGTGCAAAAGCGATGTTGCCAAACCAAGTGCAGAATCCCAAGGCTGACAAGGATACCAGCAAATCGAAAGTTGCTCATCGACTTCAGCCCTTTGCCGCATCCAATGAGCCGCTAGAGTTGATTTGCCAATGCCCGCAATTCCATGGATTAACATGCAAGACTGTTGGGAATCGATCCATTCGTCGAGAATTCCCATTTCCGCTGAGCGTCCATGCACTTCACGAGTTTCTGGTGGTTCGGTGTGATAGGTAGCATGCGCCCCAGCCCCTAATTTCAAACGGCCCGGTGCGGGTTTCCCATCATCATCACGCTTCTGAATCATTCCGAATCGGATGTCACCAAAAGTCAGCACACCCTCATGCTGAGCGTGCATCAACACCTGTAAGAGTGTCAAATCGGCGGCCAACCGAGCACTGGCCTGAGAAGCGGCAACTTCCAGCAATTGCCCACTTTCATCACGAATTAGCACCTGAGTAATTCCGAGTGAGTTGCTGCGAGATTTGGCTTCCTCGCGCCCCATTTCAGTGAGTTGCCAAGTCTTCTGCCGCCGACTTTCCCCACGAACGGTCCGCGTGTGTTCGCTGACCCACTGATTTTTGAGCATTGCTCGCATTGAACGACTGACATTTGGAGGGTGTAGAGCACATGCTTCCGCAATTCCCGGACGGGTCACTGCGACGCTAACCATGTAGAGATCCGCTTGGCCATCCTGCTCCAATAAGTGGAGCAGTAAGCGGTCTTCGACCGCAATGTGAACCCGCAAGTCATTGCTCGGCATCAACACCCCCTTCGCCTCCCTAATGTTGAACTTCACCCTCAATAGAGCCGCTCGTGCGCGCGCTCGCGCGTGATGCAAGAGAACCGGAAGACCTTATTCATAGGAATATAGGCGGGCATATGGTCACGAGAGGCGGCAAACCCAACCCCGCCTCGGTGCGAGCGATTTTGCTTTCTTTCCTGATGATTACTGGGACGCTTTTTGTATCATCTGCAATGGCTGCCGATACAGACGGGGATGGAACCGATGATTCCATGGATGATTGTCCGGTTGCGGCAGGGAACAGTACGTTGGATCGTACCGGTTGTCCTGACCGCGATGGGGATGGAACAAGCGATCTGAATGACCCATGGGTGATGTCTACAGGCGGCTATCTACAAGATTCCTATCAGTCATCCAATGATGATTACATCATGGTCCGCTTCAATCACGATGCTTCACAGTACGCCACTGCAGAGAATAACGGTGGTAGTTCCGAAATTCGAGTCTGGGATACTGCGACTCGAACCAATTTACGAACCATTCAGGTGGGAGATTCTGCCGCTGATATCGATTGGTCTCCAGATGGTCAATATGTCGCCGTGCATACCAACGATGAAGAAGTACGCATTTACGTTGCGAGCGATGGATCATTGTATGATACAATGGATACAAATGGTGAGGATGCGGGAGAATTGGAATACAGTCCTGATGGGACAATGCTTGCAGTCACGGGGAACCGCGATGGAAACAGCGGCGATGGGCAGATTGAGATTTTTGATGTAGATACGAACTCTCCAACGTTTGGTGATGTACTCCAAACTCTGAATCCAAGCAGCACGGTGTACTATTACTCGGTGGATTGGAGTCCCGATGGGAGTCGACTCGTTGTCGGTGGGTACGAGGCGATTTACATCATCGACACGGATACGTGGGGCGAGAATCGTACGATTACCAATGCATTCAGTACTTTGAATTCAGTTCACTACTCACCCGACGGAAACATGATTTCAGCCTGCTCGGCATGGGGTGGAAGCAATGCTCGGGCCAAGGTCTACAACGCCATGACAGGCGCAGAGATGTGGTCTTACACGACTTCAACCTCGTGCAATGATGCAGCTTGGTCACCCGACTCATCTCAGGTTGCCTTCACCCACACTTACTATCAATCAGATGGCGCGAGTATCAACATCTTCTTCTCTACGAGTGGCACGAAAATTGACACACTTTCAGCACCCCGCCCCGGTGGCTGTACCAGCGGTGGTG
>JBJLBW010000035.1:0-9437 GCA_045568015.1 Candidatus Poseidoniales archaeon
AACAATGCAAACAATGCTTACACAACTTGGGGTGGAACTTCTTTGGCAACCCCTATCGCTGCGGGACTTGCGGCCATTGTCTACCAGGCATGGGATCACAAAACAGGCCAGTGGCCCGATTCACAGAACTTCAGAGATATCGTAATGTCTACCTCGGATGACAGAGGATACGACCCATTGGTTCAGGGCGCTGGCTGGATGAATGCCAGTCGTGCTGTCGCCGCGATCGAGGGCGATAATGGCTCTCTTTTGGTCAGTCCTGCAGCATGGATGACCGGTGAGAATGAGGGTGCGCATAGAGATGCCAATCTGAACTATATTTTACCCGGCCAAAATCAGACCATGCAACTATCACTTTCCAACACAGGAAGCACACCCATGAATGTCACTTTGACCCCATCGGAACTTGTTCCTGTAGCTGGATATCACATGATTTGGAATAGTACAGATACTGGCAACAACACAACTTGGGACGGACACCAAGGACGTCCGGATTGGGCTTTCCCCCTCCACATTGAAGGGGATGCAAACCTTTCCCTGCCAGCAGCGGCCACTCTCATACGCGCGCGTGCCGTAATGGAGGGGGAGGGTTTCGATGGGGACCAGAATCTGCAATCTGAAAATCGCCTTCACCTCCGCATTTATCTTTGGAACGACGACGATGGCGATGGCAATTGGACCACGGATTCCGATAACGATAGCTACGTAGATGACGGAGAGTGGACCGAATCGAATGAATTGGCGATGATTACTGAGCACGTGTATGAATCAGGGCAAGTCGAAGCACGAGTTGGAAACCCGCATGATTGGGAGGGGGATGGGCTCATCGTAGCCCTTTGGCGCGAATTCGTCAGAGAACCCAACAAAGATCCACTCCAGATTGAATTTGATTGGACAGCATTTGGTCCCGTCAATGATTCATGGATTTCTGCTCCACAGAATTTGACGATATCACCAAATTCCACAGCACAGGTCAATGTGACCATCGATGTACCGCCGGATGCCAGAGGGGGACTGAAGCAGCATGGTTTGCGTATTCATGCCACTTCGAATAACACGACAAGGGATTGGACATGGCCAGTCATCACAAATGTAGGATTCAATGGGCCATTTACACTCACACCATCTCTCATTGATGGGAATGTCAGCAATCAGACACTCTACGATGAAACATGGCTTCAGGGTGCTCAAAGGTGGGGCTGGAGGGCCGAATCCGGGGATTGGAAATTCTTGACGATGGATTGGCCCGCATCCCTTTCGGGTAACGGTTCAATCCTCGTTGACGTCGATTGGCCGGACAACCCGTATACCGACGTCGATATCCACTGGATGAGTGAAGCAGATCATCCCTTCTATCTCGATGACCCTACCGCCTACGGACCACGCACAGTCGTCATGGAAACCGGTTCGGTTGGACAACACCAAGGTGGTGGGAAGTATGCGTATTACACCAATGGCGGAGGGAGTCGCGAGATTATCATCGCCGATGATTCACCTGGCACCAAACAAATGATGCTACACTCCGCCATGCATGGCGTCAATACCAATGACAACCCCTTGAATATCAGCGTTGGATACATCACGCCAATCGACTCAGGATTGTCAACCACACTTTCGGATTGGACCCAGATGAGTGGAACCTCGAACCATCGAATCGGATCGACAGTCACACTCGATATCGATTCGATTGATGCGCATGGTTTCACAATACCACAATACCTGTCTAGCGAAACCGTCTTCCAAGATGATCCAGATGATGTGACATCATCATCATACATCCGTGAATTTACAGCGGGATCAAATGAATTGATTGAGGTAGAGATTGGCTGCCATCAATCTGGAACCGACCTTGACATGTATCTGTATAGGGACAAAAACAGCAATGGAATCATTGATTGGGGTAACGAACAGGTAGGTAGTTCAGGCAATTTCAACTGCGATGAATCGATTGAATATGGAGGTGGGCAAGCAGATACTTACTGGGTCGTTGTTCACGGTTATGACTTGCGAGCATCGAATACGACATTCTGGTTGAGGTGGTCGGAAATCGGTGGTAATGATCTCGGAATCATTGATTTTACAGAACTAAATGAGACTCAGATTTTGAGTAATTATACAAATGGTTCAGCAGCTCTTGGCGGTGCGATTCCAACAAGTGTAATCGAATTGAATCTCACTTGGAATCGACCCGAGAATGCAGGTATCTGGGGTGGCTTTGTCGATTTGACCCTCGATAGTGGGGGTTTGATTCGCCTCCCTTACAATTTCCATTTGATTGACCCCGCTCCTGAAATTTCATTTTCTCTGCCGAATGGAACACGTACGAATCAGACACTGGATATCTCAATGCATTCCTATGACCAAGGTACGGGTTTCAATATCAGCGGCATGACATTCGACCTTGATTCAGAGGTTTCAGGCACCCTTCCCAATTCGACCACACTGGAAACAATCTCGGTGGACGGTCAACACAGCAACAACTCTCTCGAATTGTGGAATCACTGGAATGCCCATCGCATTTACAGTGGAGGTGATCATTACGCAGTTGCAAACAATTCCCTCATACTCGAAGCGGAATCTGCAATGAATATCATGGGTGGGCAAAGTCCAACGTGGTCGTTCTCCGATACACAGGGGGATTATTCTGGGTCTGGTTACATGACCACAGGACATGATGGCTTTGACGCTCTCAACCAATCTTCGGGCGCACGCCTTTCGTGGGATGTAGAATTTGATACAACAGGAATATATTGGGTGTGGGTTAGACTGAACCAGCACAGCGAACAGGCGAATTCAATCCATGTGGGTATGGATGGCCATTTGCTAACTGGGGAAAATGGAGGATTGAGTGTTAATGGGACAGGTTGGACATGGTCAAATTCAGCCATCCAACAGAACATCAGCACCCCATTTGGTCTGAATGTGACCGCCCCAGGACGCCATACAGTCGATATTTGGGTTAAGGAATCAGGGGTTGATTTCGATCGCCTTGAATTGACAACATCTTCAATCTGGGTGCCACCATCTGTCGATGCAGCCAACTATTCCAATCCCTCTGTTCGATGGAATGATCAGACCCTGCGCTCAGCTTGGCTAAACTGGAGTTTGCCAAGCGACAATCAATGGCACGAATATTCGGGGGAAACATTGGATTTGACAAATCGCTTGGATCAGGCACATCTCAGAATTGAGCATGATGATATTGCCCCCCTCCTCGCCATTCACAATTGGCGAATGTTCACCAATCAACCACATTTGACCGATACATGGGCAATGACAGACCCTGAAGCCACATTTTGGTTGAATGGCACCGAATACCCGGTCGATTCAGAAGGCCGAGTAAACTTGAATTTAGAGTTGAATCCAACGATTTGGGGCCGCCCAAATGACCCGGGTTCCCCGGAATTCTGGGACACATCCACATGGCAATGGCACGGCATGAATGAATTCACATTCACTGCAAGAGATCCAGCTGGTAACTGGAATTCGGCCAACGCGAGCATGGTTTATGACCCGTGGGCCATGGACAATTCTGGGCCTACCGACCAACTATCCTTTGACTCGATTCGAGTCCTTGAATGGGGAGATGTTTACGTGCCAGTTGATACATCGACACCGTACAGTTTTGATGAGGGTGAGGTTACGATTTCACGATTGTTTGATGGCCGAGAAATCTGCTTGACCGTAATCGCCTCCACTGGATTTGAAATGCAAAAACAGTGTCAAATTGATAATGCCCCTCCATGGGACGAAATCCCCTATTCTAACCGCCCAATCATGGAGGAGAACCACTTCACAGTGGAGTTTTCGTCATGGGCGGATGATCTCTATGTGCTGAAATTGGAAGTCACAGATTGGGCCAACAATACAGGTACACATTTTGCCGAGATCCAGATTGATCGAACTGCGCCAACAATCAGTATTCTATCCCCTGTTGAAGATCAACAGGTTCTATTGGATCATTATCTTGATATCGAGTGGAATGTGAGCGAATCGAGTTTTCAATGGGTCGAAATCAATGGCGAAAATGTGTGGTCATCGGGTCAATTTAACAATGGAAGTCAGAACTTACTTACCGAATTGTCCAGAACAGGCACTCACACAATCTGCATTTTCGCATGGGACAATACTGCTATTCAGGGCATCATTGGTCCAAACGTTGATGAAAAATGCGTGGAGGTTATTTTACCGGAAGAAACCTACTGGCCTACCCTCGATGCACCATGGAACAACACCCACGTAAACGAATCTAGAGTTTGGGTACATCTGACACTGGGTCCAGACCAATTTTATCAGTGGTGGAACGATGGATTGAATGGCAGCGAATATGTAATTGAAAACGGAAGTGTATCCGTCCCAATCGACCTTAATATTGGGGAAAATATTCTGATTTTCCACCTCGATGCACTGGAGAAAACCTTCGTCTATGAACTGGTTGTGGAACTTGATCAGACACCTCCAGAATTGGTGGTGGAATCACCACAAGACGGTTATGCAACATATCATTCTATAGCAAATGTAAATGGCTTCTGTGAGTATGGGTTGATGGTTTTCGTCAATGTGAGTGGAATCATCAGCCAAGGGAATTGTTCAGAGGCAGGTACATTCTCGATTGAGGCCAATCTACCGGTGATTGAAGGCGAGTGGTATTTGATTACCTTCCAAATCGACCTTGCTGGTAATCGAGCGGTTGACATCCGCACTATTGTCACCGATAAAACGGCACCCAGTGCAAACGTAATCTGGAGTCAAACAGAGTGCGATCGGAAACCGACAGCGCCGGCATGGGGGACACCCGATGATGCGGATTGTTTCGTGACGGTTGATCTTTCAATCCTAAGCCAAGACGTTGTCGAATGGTCTATTGTTGTACAAAATGGCGGGGTCGATGTTTTCAGTCAAGCCGGTGCTGGAAACGACTTCGAAGGGATGCTGCCCGAATCTTTCGATGCTCAAGGGGTTCCTGGCGAGTGGTCGGCCACAGTCGATCTGGTTGATGCAGCTGACAATCGCCAACGCCTTGAAATCAATACGAATTTGAATGCACCAGAGGCCACGGTTGGTGAACAACTGAAGACACCGGGGTCACTGCATAATTTGGCAACCATCGGCATATTCGCCTTACTACTCTATGTCCTGCAAAACATGCGGATGCGAAAGCCTCCAGAATCCGAGTCATGGGGTGTTGAGCAAACGAGCGAAATCCATGAAGCGGACTCGTTGTTTGAAGACGACGTAGTCGTCTCGCACGAGGAAGCGACACTATCAAACACTGAGTGACGGTGTCAGGATTGTGAAACACAACAGCCGAACCTCAATTTTCTTGGCTTTTTTGATGGTTTCATCCGTATTATTTATCTTCCCTTCAGCCAATGCTGCAGATGGCGACAATGATGGATTTGACGACTCGATCGATGATTGCCCATTTGCCGCAGGCACATCCACAGTTGGCCTGATGGGCTGCCCAGATTCCGATTCAGACGGTATTCCAGATAGTGCAGAGGGCACAATCTCGGATTTCACTGACGCAACTCGTGATTACGATAATGACGACGAGATGTCAGGTGGGATGAGTGAATACACCGCTCTCGGAGGTTGGGGAGACAGTGGGGTCATGTGCCGCACACTCGATGTCGCACCGAATGGTATGGTTGCAGTGGGTTCGGATAGTGGAGACCACGTCTATTTGGCCAGTGGCTCTGGGAAGATACTGACCTCATTGTTCACAATTGGTTCAAACCCGCGCGGTCTCGATTTTTCTGCGAATGGAAGCCTTTTGGCGGTCGCAGGATATGGTCTTGATGGCGATGCAGCAAACGTTCACGTTTACGAGATGAATTGGGCATCGCAATCTGCAACACACCTAGTCAACCTGTCCGCGAATCATGATGACGACACTTTCGGCTTGTCATTCAATCCCGATGGCAGTGAATTATACGTAGGCGGGAAGGATGAAAATGTCACCATTTACGACACATCTACATGGGCGATTCTACACGTTATTGAGTTCGGTGGCGATGATGTCTACAACATTGCCCCCAGTCCAGATGGGCGCTTCATTGCTGTCACGCATGCCCAAGAGTTGTCCGTACACTGGACTTCAAATGGATCTCAATTCTTCAATGTACACAATCACACGGATGTTGTATTGGGATTGGATTGGAGCCCCGATGGCCGATGGATTATCACGGGTGGAAATGACAACCGCTTCCGTGTTTACGACCCCACAAATGGGACTATGATCGCTGAAGTGAACCAAGGTTCAGATGTTTATGGAGTCGCATTCAACAAGGCGGGGACACACTTTGTATTGGCAACAACAAGTGGTTCTGGAACATCCATTTACAGCACAGCAGATTGGTCTAATGTCTACGAGTTAGGCGATTTCCCAGGAGGGAGTGGGAATGGTGCATCTGGACGTCGTGGTGCCAGAGATGTGGCTTGGTCCGCAGATGAAACCAAGATCTACTTTGGGGGTCGATACTATGGTGCATTCTACACATTCTACTCGGCGGATGCATTCATCTGGATGGGTGGTGACGTGACCGGTCAGTTGATGGAAAGTCGATTTCTTGAGTATGCGGATGTTGGCCATGATTACCTGCCCAATCATTACAATTCAACATCCGTTGTCCCAATTACACAAGCCCAATGTAATCAGGCGGCTGAAAAGAGTGGTATATTGATGGGGGCTGGCGCCTCTACTTCAGCTGAAAGTCTGACGACACCTTTGGCCAATTATTCAACCAGTGGACTGCGCACGTGCGATTCGAATGGAGACCTTCTCGTCGATGTCCCCGTCGCTCGTATGCCAGCCTCATTGATGGTGAGGGCCAATGGTGATGCCAAGTTATGCGTCGATACCCTCGGTGGATTGTCCATGGGCCAAGTTCGCTGGATGCTTTCAGGGGCTTCAACTTCCGATTTAACCAATGATGGACACCATCCGGGAATGACACTTAGTTCAATCATACCGAATGATGATGGAGACGGCGTGGTAGAATGGAGTGATTTCCATTCATCCTGCGTTGAGGAACCCATCCATACATACCATCGCTGGGAGAACCGTTCCATACCTCAGATGATGGATTCCTTCATGTTCTGCAAGCATTGTAATTTCCCAGATGATTGGTTTACTGCAGATTTCGATCGCCTCCGCCTGATTCAGGAATCGCGCAGTGAAATTGTCAGTGGTGTAATCGGCTACGATACCGCAATCGGAATCACAGAATTGCGTGTTGGAATCGAATCATCCTCGGTTTACAATGTCCCAATCTTTGACAACTGGACACTCGGCGGAGCCGATTTGGCCTCAATGGGCCACTCTCCAGTTCAGCCCACGGTTGAAAACAGTTCGACAGGGGCTTGGCCATTCCAAGGTGACTACTTCCTTACCATGAGGGAAGACCAAGTCGCCGAAAGTCGCAATTTCATCAATTGGATGCTTTCAGAAGCAGGTCAGGAAAATTTCGACGAAATTGGTTTTGTTCGATTAGATCCCTTTGCACGCGTCATGTCCGGTGATCGAGTCGGCCTTGATTTGCGAAGTATTTTGCCCGATGATGATGGAGATGGTATCTGGAACGGCGAGGATAATTGTCCAAACACTGAAGGTGGATTATCTGTCGATGCAACCGGGTGTGCGCAAAACCAACTCGACGATGATGGTGATGGTATTGTCAACACTGAGGACGATTGTCCAAATCAATCGGGCACCAGTACTACTCCTACGATTGGCTGCCCAGATGCCGATGGTGATGGCTGGGCCGATGTATCGGACGCTTTCCCAGACGAACCAACTCAATGGGTTGACTCGGATGGCGATGGTTTTGGTGATCAAACAGAAGGTTACCAAGCGGACGATTGTGTGAGTGAGTTTGGATTATCCACCGAAGATCGGTTTGGCTGCGTCGACACCGATGGCGATGGTTGGTCTGATTTGAACGACATGTTCCCCGGAAACCCATCTCAATGGGTCGATGGTGATGGGGACGGCGTTGGTGACAATTACACATGGGGGAACATAATCAATGGTATTCGAGTCTCCGAATACGGTGATGCTTTCCCCACGGATTCGACTCAGCAAAAAGATCGTGATGGCGACGGATATGGTGACAATCCTGACGGCTTCCTCCCAGACACTTGCCCAGATATTTTTGGAACTTCCACTTTGGGAGGCAATGTTGGTTGCCCCGACTCAGATGGGGATGGTTGGACCGATGATGATGATGCATTCCCTGATGAACCAAGCCAACATTCCGATTTAGATGGTGATGGGTATGGTGACTCTTCGTCGGGTGTAATGGCCGATAGTTGCTACGAAACACCAGTGGACGAGATTTCACTGGTCGACAACATGGGCTGCGCCCCATCTGAACGAGATTTGGATTTTGATGGTGTGGCAGATTCCGATGACAACTGCCCAAATACCCCTGAGGCCGAGGTGCTAAATGTCGATTCGAACGGATGTTCAGAATCCGAGCGTGACACGGATGGGGACGGAGCGATTGATTCTGTGGATTGGGATCCGGAAGACCCATCACAAACCATCGATTCTGATGGTGACGGATTTGGTAACAATGCATCTGGGACAAATGGTGATGATTGTCCAAATGAAGTCGGCACCTCGACAGGCAATCTTCAGGGTTGCATTGATTCCGATGGTGATGGGTGGGCTGATATCGAAGATATCGTCCCCAACATTCCCACCCAATGGAAGGACACCGATGGTGATGGTTACTACGACAATTACGCCAATAGCATCTGGTCCGATGATGAGATGCGCGTAAACCTATCATGGCCGGGCGAATTAATACCTGCTGCCCGCACCCCTGACCGCTGTCCATTGCACGCAAATTCACTTCAAAACCTGGAAAATCCAGGGTGCCCTGACGATATGTATCCGGCTGGATATGATTCTGGAGACGATTCAGCCAATGCCCCTTACATCACGCCTGATTCAAGTGGTGGTTTGAGTTCGACAGTCATCATTTTGATTGCAGCTCTCGTAGTGTTGTTGATTGCGGTCGGTGGTGGTTTGAGTTTGGTGCTTAGAAAGCCAAAGAAGAAGAAAAAGAAGAGATCAGCTGCCACTTCTACCGCCGAATCACCAATTGAATCCGAACCTGAACCCGAAGACGACCTCTCGCCCGAAGATGATCCAAATTACAAGATTGATGAGAATGGTTGCGAATGGTGGTATGACGAAGGCGCTTGGTGGTACAGAACACCTGAGATGGAAGAGTGGGCCGAATACGATAGTTGAGGTGCGCCCCCGAAGGGGTAATCAATCGAGGCTCGCTCGAATGGGATATGAGCATTGAGAAAATCGCTGTCCTTGGGGCAGGGCAAATGGGGAACGGTATCACTCAGGTCGCAGCCTGTGCCGGGTATACGGTGACGATGATTGATATTCAACAGGAATACGTTGACAACGG
>JBJLBW010000036.1:0-9239 GCA_045568015.1 Candidatus Poseidoniales archaeon
CCGGCAATTCTGGCGCTGGCTGGGTCATAGACACCGCAGGGCCCATCACAGTGTGCCTCGGCGTCGATTACATTGTTAGTCTCACTCGACATGTATTGACCCATCTGAATACCGTCTATGAACATGCGTATGTTGAAGGAGTGAATCCACAACCCGGATTCATGGCCAAGATTGCTGTGACGGATGGTATGGCCGAGGATGCTGTTTTGCGGTTGCAGGATGCTGGTCATGAAGTCGATTTGTCCCCGGATAAACTCGATGGATACCATGCCGTAGTCATTCGTTCTGCAACGAAAATGACGGAGCAAGCCATTGCAGCAGCCCCCTCTCTACGCCTCATCGGTAGAGCAGGGGTCGGTGTTGACAATATTGATCTGGAGGCTGCCACAAATGCAGGGATACTCGTATGCAACACGCCGGGTTCATCCACTCAATCTGTGGTGGAATTGACAATTGGACATCTCCTTGCATCTACCCGACACATCCCCACTGCAGATCGCGACCTACGATGTGGTAAGTGGACCAAGAAGGCGCTCAAGGGAACTGAACTTTCGGGGAAAAGAATTGGTTTCCTTGGGTTTGGTAGAATTGCACAAGGGGTCGGCCGGGTAGCGAGAGCAATTGGAATGGAACTACACGCATATGACCCATATTTACCCGAAGATATTGCACGGGAACAGCACTGCACCCTTCACTCTGATGTTCACGATGTGTTCAAATTGTGTACACATATTGCCGTCCATTGCAATTTAACCGATGAAACACATCATCTCGTGAATTCAGAAACACTTGGAATGATGCCAGGGATTGGTGCTGATGGGACCGTTTGTGGAAACCATTTGGTCTCCTGTGCAAGAGGCGGAATCGTCAATGAAGATGATGCTCTATTGGCATTGGAAAATGGAACCCTATCCAGTTGTGCGCTCGATGTTTTTGAGATCGAACCCGTCGGCAATCACCCGCTTCTGCAACACGAGAACTTCCACGGTACGCCACACATCGGTGCTGCGACCCAAGAGGCCCAAGCAAGAATCGGTTTTGAGATGGCAGATCTACTCATCGATTTCTTTGCTGGTGAAATCCCAAAGTCTGTGGTCAATCGGGCCGTACTTGAGTGAAGAGTTCTTGAGCCATCGATTTTCATTTGATGGCATGCGAGAGCGTATTCTGATTCATTGTGATTTAGATGCGTTCTTTGCTGCCGTTGAAACTCTACATCACAATTTAGACCCCGATGTACCGTTAATCATCGGCAGTGACCCCAAAAAGGGTCAGGGTAGAGGCATCGTTTCGACGTGTAACTATGCGGCTCGAGAATTTGGTGTTCGAAGTGCGATGCCAATTTCAGAAGCATGGCGACGATGTCCAGGCAAACCATTGGGTCCAGCCCTCTATCATCGAGGAGCGCACCGGTTGTATCGTCGTGCTTCCAACCGCGTGATGGAAATATTGTCCCAACATGCTGACAAATTTGAGAAAGCCAGTATAGACGAAGCATATCTGGATGTGACAGAATCGTGCCATGGAGATTGGAACCGCGCCGAAGGACTCTGCCGTGAACTACAACAACTGATAATGGATGACATATCTTTGAGTGCATCATTTGGCATTGGTCCAACAAGAGTTGCTGCAAAAATGGCCAGTGAAGCGAGGAAACCTGGAGGAGTGTTCCTTGTACCACCCGGAGGTTTGCAGGAGTTTTTCTCCACTCACCCTTGTAGGGCTGTACCCGGCATTGGACCCAAAGCTGCACAAATGTTGGGCGAACTTGGAATCATGGATCTCTCAGATGCCTATCGCGAAGGTCCCGATTTAATCACCGATGCGATTGGTGAACGAAGAGCGCGGTCGCTTTGGAGGATTCTTGAAGGTGATTCTTCAAATGAGGTCAGTACACTTCGATCGAGGAAAAGCATCGGTAAGGAGCGGACATTTTCACGTGATATTGAGGACACGGACGTCGTGTTTGAAATGCTTGCGAATCTCATCACTCAAGTCACTCGGAAATTGAGAAAACTCGAGATTACAGCCAGAAATTTGGAAATCAAGTTGCGGTACAAAGGATTCGAAACAATCTCGCACGCGATGAGTTTGGCTGTTTCCATGGATGATGAAGAGACATTTCAGAGGATTGCTGCACGACTGTTGGCCAATGTGTATGATACGGGACGCCCGGTTCGCTTGGTCGGTTTCAGAGTTGGCGATCTTGAGGCACCGCCGAATAGGCAAGCTACATTGGATGCATTTTCGGAAGAGGAGTGACTCAAAGCAGCTTGTGCATCGCAGTTAATTCATCTGCGAACTCAGCCAAATTCTCGGGAACTGGAACACCCTCAATCTCCGCATTTAGGCTGAGCCCTTGCTCTTTCTTCGCCCGCCACGTTTCACTATTGAAATCGCATAGAGTGGTTGTCAAATCTCGCAACCGGGATGCTTCCGAATCATTTGCAATCAAGGATTGTGGGAAGTTGCGGATATCGACTGCACTCTCACCATACAGAGTCTCACTCAAATGATGAGTAAAGAAGGGACAAATTGGACTGAAAATTGTCAGTAGGTCCTTGACAATGCGATGGATGGTCCAAGCCGCATTCGAATCATCCTCGTAAAGTCGACCTTTGGCCATCTCAAGCCAATGGCTTGGTAGAACGTCTGTTCCAAAATTCTTGATGATTCTTGTCGCCGTGAAAATGTCGATTTCTCTCCAACCTTTTTCGACGTCTTCGAGAACCTGTGCGAACTCAGATAAAATCCATCTGTCCCCGGTGCACAGATTTGCAGGTACCTGTTGCAAATCTGATGGGACGGGGAATTGGGATGCGAATCTCGCCACATTGAAAATCTTCGTTAGAACGCCGAAATATTTCGCTTCGATTTCTTCTGGGTTGATGTGGAAATCATCACCTACCTGTGCATCGCATGCTTTCCACAAACGGAAGCATTCACTACCGATTTTGTTGGCCTTCAATTGAACACTCTTGTCGGGGCCCTTGACCCTCCACGAACCGGTTCGTCCACCAGCCCCGCACTCGAGCACACTATCAGCATCGATTCCATTGCCAAGAGATTTTGACATCTTCCGACCCCAGGGGTCCATCCCTAGGCCATCAATCCAGACATTCTGGAATCCAGGTTTATCCATCAACAAGGTGCTTTTCAGCAATGTGTAATACAACCATGTGCGGACGATTTCCTTCCCCTGCGGACGAATGCCGGTTGGAAAGGCCTTCTCGAACGTATCGGGGTCATTGAGATAACCTGATACGAATAAATTCGAATTGGATGAATCCATCCAGGTATCGAATACCTTCTCTTCACCGACTATTTCTCCAAGAGACTCGCGTAGTTCTGCAAAGCCCCCAAAACTTCACGTGTCTCCCGATCCAACACTTGACTGCCTTCTGGTGGCTCTTGACACCAAGGCTGGACATATGACCCAGCGGGAGGTACGATGACCTTGCTCGAATCTTCAGAATACCAAACGGGGATTTCGGTGTGGTACCATCGACGGCGACTGATGGGCCAATCTATGCTTACATTTTCCATCCAATCCAGCAAAAATTGCTTGTTGCGCGGTGGGATGAAATTGATTTCATCAGCATGCTCTCGCATTCTTTCTTGGATATGTGTTTGTCTCACATACCATTCCTTGAGAAGGATGATTTC
The DNA here is from genome assembly GCA_045568015.1 of Candidatus Poseidoniales archaeon. Taxonomy (GTDB): domain Archaea; phylum Thermoplasmatota; class Poseidoniia; order Poseidoniales; family Thalassarchaeaceae; genus MGIIb-P. The sequence goes on from JBJLBW010000036.1 coordinate 3,667, forward strand.
GACAGGGTTTTTCCCGCGCTCTGACACCGGGACCTCTTGATCTCGAACCTCGATATTGTCGATGCGCCCATTAGATTCAAGTTGTGCGATAACCGCTTCACGGGCATCCTTGACCTTCATCCCTGATAGAGGTCCTGCAATCGAGGTCATGCATCCGTCTAAATCGATGGCTTGGAAAGGCGTTAGCCCCATCTCACGGAACACGGCAACGTCATTCTGGTCTCCAAAAGAACAAACCATCAATACACCAGAGCCAAATTCCGATTTGACGGAATGATGTGTGCGGATTTCGACCTCTGTAGAGCGACCGTCGACTTCGACTGGAAGAATCGCTTTTTGGCCTACAAGGTGTGAGTATCTTTCATCCTCTGGATGGACAACAACAACACCACAGGCACAGATCAACTCAGGTCGAGTGGTTGAGATAATCAGTTGATCTCCATTCTCTGTTGACCATTTGACATCGACGAGTTGTGTCTTTCTCTGCAATCGCTCAACTTCAGCATCTGCGATTGTCGTGCCCTCGACGGGGTCGTAGATGTTGGGGCGCAAATCCTCAATGATTTCTCCGCGCTTGAAGAGGTCGACGAAAATCGCTTGAGTGACCGCTCTGTAATCGGGTGCATCTGTGAGGTATTCTCTTGAGAAATCACAGGAAAGGCCCACCCTTGAAGCGGTATTTCGCATGGCCTGCGTATATTCTTCAATGGTTTCTTGGCATAACTTGAGAAATTCTGCACGGTCATAGGTTTTCATTTTTCGACCCGTATTTTTCTCGACCGTGAATTCAATGTTGATTCCATTGCGGTCAACACCCCAGGGGAAGTAAACCTCCTTTCCAAGTAGACGCTGGCTGCGAGCGATTACATCGATCATACTGTATTGGGCCACGGCGCCGATGTGCCATGTGCCACTGGGGTAGGGAGGGGGGGTATCGATGACGAAAATCTCTCGCCCACTATCCGGTTTGAATCCGTAGCGCGCGTCGTATGCGATAGCGTCCGCATAGTGCGCTTCTTGGATGCGTTTCTCAAGGTCGATTGACCAGCGTTTATCGGTTATGGTTGGCTTTGCCATTTGGTGTTCCCACCTGAGGCCCTGCTGCGGTAACGTGAACAGGTCCGTCCGCGCGGTCGTGGCTTCCTGTTTTCAAGCCTCCCTTGCTCAAATGGGCATCATGAATTAAAGGTTGGAGGCTTGGAAGCGCGCCCCAGAGGGGCGCCTGTGGTTGATGATGATGAGTCTGACAAAGGGGCTCAAGCTCGTGCTAAAGTTCAGGAAATCAGTTCTGATGTACGGCGCAAAATCTCAGGGTTTGAGTCTAAGAAGGCAGTAGACGCCCTGCTTTCGGCACCAAAGATGATTCGTCGAGAATTGCAAGAGATGTCATTCTTCGGGGCATTGACTCGATTTCCTGCACTTACAGTCGTGCTTTGCTTGATCATCACAGGTTTCCTCGCATATCATTCCGGAATTACAGATAATTGGGAATCCCTTCATGGACCGGACGGCCACCAATCCATGAACGTCAATGGAGATTTGGCCGCATTTTTGCCCGAAGGGAGTCAAGTCGCAGCGGACATTGCAGAGGTAGAAGAAGATTGGACTACGAACGTCATGATCATTTATGTTGAGTCTGAAAAATTCAACATTACAAACCAGGGAATTCTTAGCCAAATGGATGAACTTGAAAGGTTGCTGAATTACCAAGTTTCGGACGACGGTGATGAAGACAATATTATCTATATTTTGAGCATTTCATCCGTGGTTAAGGAAATCAATTCCAGTGTACCAAGAGTGGTTGATTCATTTGTTCAGAATGCGGCTCAGGCGTGCCCATTTGCAGAACAAGCATGTGAGGCAGCAGCCCAGAATATCAGCAATACAATCAACGAAAATGATGAGTTAATCGGAGGATACAGTATCCCCGATGATCAGACCAGAATCAACCAAATTATTGGTGAATTGCCCGAGAACGCTCGCGACAAACTTGTGCGCGATGTGGGTAAAACCGAAAACGGGACTCTGGTGTCCGAAGAGAGTACTTATGGCTGGAATCGAGCAGTCATCATTGTCGGAGTCGCAGATAACGACGTCGACACAGCGAAATTGATTGAGGATACTCAAGATAAAATCGACGCGCTTGCTAAAGAAAACTGCTGGAAGGCAGATAAGGACCCGAAGGGGCTCTGCCCTGATCTCGATGGTGATGGCAAACCTGATTACATTGGATTGGTCATGACTTTGACCGGTCCAACACCCATTACCAATGCGGTTACAGAATATACATTCATTCTGTTTTGGGAGATTTTCCCCGTGGGTGTGGTTGCTGTTGCTCTCGTCCTGTTCCTGTTCCACTGTGACGTTTTGCAGACGGGCAGAATTCAATGGATTCAAGGAATCAAGGTTGTAATCATCGCTGGATTGCCGACCCTGTGTTCTGTATTTGCAACCCTTGGCTTGATTGGTTGGACCAATTATGAGGTTACGATGACTGTGATTATCGTTGGTCCGATTATCCTGGCGCTTGGCGTTTCGTATGGTTTACACATCACCAATCGGTACGCCGAATCTAAGGGTACTCCAAAGGAAAAAATGGCCCTTGCTCTGCAATCAACAGGACGGGCAGTATTCCTTTCAGCATGTACCACCGTCATCGGTTTCGTTTCCCTGATTCTAACACCGATGGCACCGATCAAAACGGTCGGCGTGTCGCTAGCAGGTGGGATTATCATTGTCTACCTGTTTACAATGGTCATGGTACCAAATCTGACGATGCTGCTGGATTTGCAAAAACCATCTCATCCACCCCCACAGATTTTCGTCGCAGCTGTCAGAGCACCCATTCGTTGGAACAAAGTTGCGCTTTGTATATTCATGATTTTGATGTTGTTTAGTAGCGTAGTAAGCCGCGAGAATATCATTGAAGATGTGAATTTACTTGAAATGGCCCCTCAAGATGAACCGGCTGTAGATAAGATGATTACGTATTCAGAAGAGTTTGAAGGCGGCCAAGTAGGGATGATCCTTGTCAAAGCCGATATTGAGGCTGAGCCTGAATTACTGACCCCTGGCAATGACGAAGGTCAAAAAGATCCGTTTGAAAATTTACAAAAAATTGAAAACTTAACGAATATGTCGAATAATGTCGACCAAACTACTGCCGTTTCTATTGCATTCCTCATCAAATCGGTGGGTGCATCTGTGAATGTTTCCGGTCGAGAAACCATTGGACAACTTTGCGCACCAATGCCTGATGTTCCGAAGGAGGTTTGCAATATCCTGTTCGGAGGTGAATTCAACGAGAGTGCAACGTTTTGGACCGTCCTGATGGAATTGGATCGAGATCAATCCCTCGGTACAGAAATACAGAGTTTCCTCATTTCAGTATTCTATGATGGTTTAACTCCAGAATTAAGACACTTCTTTGTTTCAAAGGACTTCCAACGTTCATTGATTTACATCGATATGCCATTCATGCCGGTCAAACAAACCGAAACCGCTGCGGCATTGATCAATGAAGCAGCTGACGAAAGGGATGGGTTTGGTTTCGAGCCGAGTGCACTCATCGGTGTGGCCGCTGTCACCATTGATGTCAACAACCTCATTGTCGATAGCCAATGGCAGTCACTTGGCTTCGCTCTGCTGTTTACAGTCATTACATTGGGATTCGTGTTCAGAGATGCTCGATATGCGGTTCTGACCACATTACCAGTGGTTTTCACCGTCGCAATGCAATGGTATGTCATGGATGCTTTCTCAGTGACGCTTTCACTCGTTACTGTGATGATCGGCTCTATTTTGGTTGGTGTCGGGGTCGATTTCTCGATTCATATTGCCAACCGTGTACGGGAATTGGGAGGGAGTTTAGAAGCGATACAGAATTCTTGTGCCAGTACTGGAATGTCGTTGTTCGAAGCGTTCGTGGTGACCTCTGCGGGTCTAATGACCGCCTATCTAATTCCAATTCCCGCACTGAAGCCCTTCGTCACTGTCATCATCATTTTGCTTGTATTTGCTGCTCTGAGCGCATTGCTTTTGTTGCCAGCAATTTATGCACTCTTTGTCAAAGAGGGGTGGGGTCTCGCTGGGGGAAGCGATGCCATGCGGAGAAAGGCCGGGCTCGCCGGAGGTTCTCAAGCCGTGGCTGCACAACTCGATGCTGCTGAGTCATACGATGCAGTCCTACTCAGTAGCGCTGACGACGCATGGTGAAGCCTTTCAAACCGGGCCGAGCCCCTTAGGGCTCGATGGTCGCATACTGGTTGATGAAATCCGAACCCCACGTCTACCCATGGGAGCAACTCGTTGAAGACGAATGGACCCATTGGGATGGTGTTCGAAACTACCAAGCTCGGAATACGATGAGGGACGATATGAAGGTGGGTGACTTCGTCCTATTCTACCACTCTAACACAAAACCACCACACGTGGCAGGGGTTGCGAAAGTTTGCCGGGAAGGTTATCCCGATTTCACCGCACAAGATCCTGATTCAAACTATTTTGATGCGAAAGCAACGCCCGAAAATCCGCGGTGGATGATGGTGGATATCGAGCCCGTCGAAGCCATGGAATTGATTGTGACATTACCAGACATGAAGGCAAACACAGCATTGGAAGGAATGCCCTTGCTAGCCAAAGGCTCCCGTCTTAGTGTTCAACCTGTTTCACACGAACATTTTGCTGAGGTCCGACGTATGGGGGGGCTCAAATGAGTGATATTCCGGTCTCCAAACGCGCGGCACGAATTGAATATGCCATTCGAGATGTTGTTGTTCCAGCAACCGCATTGGAGGCTGACGGTCATGAAATTATCAAGTTGAACATTGGTGACCCAATCGCTTACCCAGGACTTCCAACACCTGAACATATGATTCATGCTTTCCAGGAGAGTCTGTCTAGAGGGGAAACCGGATATTCACCTTCATATGGGCTCACAGAATTGCGTTCAGCCATCTCCGAAGACGAGCGTGCGAAGGGCTGGAGTTGTACTCCTGATGATGTATACGTTTGTCATGGTGTTACAGAAGCCCTCCAGATTATTTTCACGGCCACCCTCGAAGAGGGGACGAAGGTCCTAGCACCGGGGCCGCATTACCCACCATACATGGCCTATCCACAACTGTTTGGAGCCCAAACCATCGAGTACAGACTCAATGCTGACGATGGTTGGCGTGTAGACTTTGATGATGTCGAGGCTAAGATGGATGAAAACGTTCGACTTCTGGTCCTCATCAATCCAAATAATCCGACGGGGAATGTGGCGGGACCCGAAGAAATAGACCGCTTGATTTCGATTGCAGAAAAGTGGCCAAATTGCATGATTATTGCAGATGAGATCTATGACGAGCTTGACTTCACAGGAACACAAAAAAGCGTGGCTTCACGAAGCCTCACCGTTCCCGTTTTCACGCTGAATGGAGTTTCAAAGGTATACTATGCACCAGGATGGAGAATCGGATACATGGCATTGCATGATCCAACGAATAGATTGGGAGCGGTTAGAGATGGAATTGAGCGGCTGCTGAGATCACGACTTTGCGCCTCCACTCCGGCTCAAATGGGCTACCTTG
>JBJLBW010000037.1:0-9160 GCA_045568015.1 Candidatus Poseidoniales archaeon
ATGAAATTCTCTGGCTAATCGACGTGAATTCGACTGACGAGGAGGAAGGCGACTGGGATGAGCTCAGAATATGGGCTGATAGAGTCAGTGAAAATTCAGATTACGAAATTTCAGCCGTCGGTGTCAACATGATGTATGGCAAGGCGAAAGCGCTTGCCGAGGACGATTTGCAATTCGTCGTTGTGGCTTCCTTCTTGGTCTTGGGAACGATGCTGACCATCGGATTGAGGGATTGGCAATCCGCACTTGCGACATTGGGCGGAGTTGGCTTGGTGATTGGAGCCGAATTTGGGCTCCTTTCCGCACTCGGATTTGAATTGTCGATTATCGATGGGATCGCATTGCCGATTATCATGGGCGTTGCCGTGGATGGGGCATTCTGGTATTCGCGATCTTCACGCAACAGGGATGAAGTCCGCAGTATGCTGTTTATTGCCATGGTGACCACGGTTGCTGCGGTCTCTTTAGCGATTTTCTCACCCATCCGTGCTCAGCGTTCGTTGGGCTTGGTGATGGCCATTGGGATCTTCCTAGATTGGGTCGTCACAAGATATGTCCTCGAAGATTTCTTCCTGGCTCGCAGGAAGATTCGAGACGATTCAGGATTCATTGACGGGGAGATTTCAGGATTTAATGTTGGTTGGTCATGGCCTGTAGCACTCCTTGTCCTTGCGTCGATTGCTGTCATGTCGCCTCCAGGGGTGAATGTGCTCGAAGTGGAGCAATTCCTACCAGCAGATGACCCAGCCCTTGACGAGATGGAAGATTTGCAATCGAAATATGTCCTCGCATCGAGTACAATTGCATGGGTTGTGGTAGATGTTGATGGAGGGAGTGATACTGATTACATCGCTCTGCAGAACCTGCAACAGCAATTGGGCCAACACCCCAGTGTCATATCACTTGAAACCGGTTTACTGCAAACACCGATGGTCAACGGAATCCCACAAGTGGAAAATGCATCGACGATCGATGCTGCGGCTGATTTGAGTCGAGATTCTGTAATCTTCCAAGACATGAGACTTGCCACAGGAGGGGAGACCAGTGGGGTTTCAATCGCAGTACTAATCGATGGTGAAAACTCGATGGCTGCAATGCAGTTTGCGGAAGATGCTGAATGGCTGATTGAAGAAAATGGATTCACAGGCATCACGGGTGGCGATTTACCAACCGGTGCAAGAGCCGCAGAGACCTTCGAAGAATCACGTGTAACTCAGATTCTATTTGCGGGAATTGCGATTTTCATTGTTGCCCTATTTGTGGTCAGAACTCCCCTTCAGGCAGCGAGGATTGCTGTCGGTGCGATTGCGATCGGAGCCGCAGTCGATGGGTTGGCGAGCAGTTTTGGTGGCCGAGGCGTCAATACAGCACTCGCAGTACTACTGGGCATGGGCTTCGCTGCGGATTATTTGGCGCATTCGAGTGCGGAACACGCGCCGACCAAACTGGATATGTCTGCCAGATGGTGGGCAGCTCTTTCCTCGGCATCCGTATTCATACTCCTGGCGACGACGACGTTCCCACCAGCCAAGAATTCTGGACAATTGCTCAGCCTGAGCATTGTGCTATCTGTGATTTTGGCAACATGCCTTGCATTTACGCATCGCCCAACCAATCGCGAATGATTTCCTCGGTATGTTCACCGAGTTTTGGAGGAGGTGTACTCGATTTTGCGGGAGTTCTTGTCATGAAACGCAGCGCGTTGGCCACCGATTCCTGATCACCCCATTTCCACAGCGCATTTCTCGATTCAGCTTGGGGGTCGGTGAAGGCTTGTGAAATCGATTGAATTGGGACACTCGGGACGCCGACTTTATTGAATTCTGCAATCCAATGTTCTGCTGTATCTTTTACAAATATCTGAGATAGTGTTTCGACGATTTCTGTTCTCGCATCGAGTCTGCCTGAATTATCCGATAAATCATCCCGCTGCAGAGAAGTTGCCCCTGTGGCTTTGCAGACATTGGCAAATTGTGCATCATTTCCACAAGCCAGAATAAACCACTCATCGGAAGCCATGAAGGCTTGGTAGGGCACAATATTTGGGTGAGCGTGGCCCATTCTACTCGGGTTTTGGCCAGATGCAATCCAATTTTGAGCCTGATTGACCATCGCCATCAAAGCCACATCATACAAACTCAAATCGATCGTTTGTCCTTCACCCGTACGTTCACGGTGGAAAAGGGCCAGCAGGATACCATTGCTGGCCATCATCCCAGTCAATACATCGATCCAAGCCACTCCCACTTTGGCAGGTTCGCCATCCGCTTGGCCTGTAACGGACATGATGCCTGTCATCGCTTGCAATGCAAGGTCATAGCCGGGTTCATCGGCACGGGGGCCTGTTTGTCCATACCCGGTGATTCTGCAGAGGATTTTGTCATCTGAAATCTCAGAAATCAAATCCATCCTTTCCAATGTACCGGCTTTGAAATTCTCAACAATTACATCTGCTTGGGCAATCAATTGCCGCAGTGTGTTTCGACCCGATTCGGATTTGATGTCAAGGAGAATCGATCGCTTGCCACGATTACACGCGTGGTAATATGCTGCATCTCCATCGATGAAAGGTGGACCCCATTTTCTCGTGTCGTCACCCCATGGTGCCTCGACTTTCACAACATCTGCACCGATATCTGCGAGCATTTGTGTCGCCAATGGACCCGCCAATACTCGACTAAGGTCTAGAACTCGAATGCCCTCAAGTGCTGCCATCAGCGATCACTGACCTGCATCTGCCAGGCTCTTTCGTCGAGCGAATCTGATAGGGTTCGGAGATTTAGGACCTGTTCACCCTCTTCGGCTCGTAGAATTGTCTCACATGCCGCATGTGCAAGGGTCGCTGCATCGTGAAGAGTTGCACCTTGTGACAATGCGGCTGCAATTGCAACTGCTGCGGCATCATGAAGCCCAATGATTTGACGAGCTTCGCCCAACAAACATGGAATGTGGTGTTCCTCTTCGGCGGTGTATAACCACAAACCGTGTGCACCACCCAATACGATGAGCGCCTCCCAATGATATTTCGCAATCAATTCTCGAGCCGTCTCCAATGAAGATTCTAGGCCAAGTCTTCGACGGGTTAAGTCAAGCCCCCGGATTTCGAAAAGGACACAGGTGGCACCCTCAGTACGATTCAAACCGGTCAATTTCGGATCACAAATCGTTGGAATCCCATTTCCATTGGCAGCAGAAATCAGTTGCTTCGCACCCGAATCTGTGATGGCGCCCTTGTTGTAATCTGATAGCACAAGCACATCGGCCTCCGATAATGAGGCAAGAGCAGAGACGACCAAACGTTGAGATACGACCGATGGCATCTCATCTTGTGGCTCGTCATCGATTTGTAACAACAATTGATTTTGGTCGATCAATGACTCTCGGGCACCGTAGATTCGGGTCTTCACGATGGTTTGTCGATTGGGGACCACGCGCAAACCGCTTGTTTCAATCCCCTCTTCTTTCAAATTTGATGCGAGAGTTTGTCCCGCCTCATCGCCCCCTACGATGCTGAACAACTTTGGATTCAGACCTAGAGATGCAAGGCCTCGGGCGACATGTGCTGCGGCTCCTGCGAATTCATCTGTTGATGTCACCTTGACCGCGGGCACGGGGGCGGTGGCATTCAGCCGATTCGCCCACCCATGCACGTAGCGATCCAATACCACATCACCGACCAGTGTGACATTTGTCGGCGGCATATTGTCGACCATCGCACGCAAGCGCTTGAGGCGATCAACCTCGGCTTGGATGATTTCATCGAGTACCCACGGCATCTGTCTCGCCCCTCCGAGTCGGAGGCGCTAATTCAACTTCGCCCGGACAACTCCGAGAATTGTCTTGTGTTCTTCATCGGTAATTTCGAGTGAATTTCGCATGCTTCCAAGGATATTTTCCTCATCACCACTGACTTCTCCATCTTGCCATGCGGCCTCCATTGCAGAACAATAGGCCAATAGACGGTCATCGAGTCGATCGTAGACCCAATCCAATTGGACATCACGTGCTGATTCAAGGCCCAACATGCTGGCAAGTGAGTCCAACATCGCTTGCTCATTGGCATCGACTTCGCCATCTTGCCAAGCTACTTCCAGCATCTGCTTGTAGAGTGAACTGTTCTCAGCCTCGGGATTAATACTGTCCTCACGGACTCTCTTTTCAATCGGTTCTGTGTCATCGGGCTCTAAGCCAAGGTACATGGCCATATCATCCAACATGGCCTGCTCATCTTTGGTTACAACGCCATCCAACCATGCAGTGCGGACGATGTTGTCATAGATTGCAAGTCTGTGATCCAGTGGTAAATCACGACCGTCTAGCGGAGCAGGCACATCACCATCGTCCACGGTTGAAGTGCGATAGGAGCCAGTGCTGTCGATATTACGCAATACATCGAGCAGACTCGTGGTGTGATTGTGAAGGCTCTGAACTGTTGCATCTTCGCCATCGACCTTGACGACTCGCAAATGGATGTGTTCGACAAGTTCGCCGGCTGCTTTTCGACCACTTACACTGAGCGCATACACGCGGCATCTTTGCTTGGCACCTGCAACATGACGTGTTTCTTCGAGGATGTGTTCCTTCTCACGGAGTTTCTTGAGGGTGCGCGGGAGATGTTTACGGGCAATTCCAACCGCTTCCGACACTCCTGCTTGAGTTAATTCAGGGCGCCCCTCCCATGGATTGTCACCGAGTGGAGTGTCCCACAGATGCAACAAAACCCGTTGTTCAACGGTTAATGTGAGCAGAACACCATCTGTCAACTCGCTTCCTCCTATGGTGTCGTGAGTCCTGATGATTCTTAGGCAATTCGCCCCAATGCTACTTCTAGAAGGCGTTGATATGAAAGGTCGTCTGGTGCGGGCAAGGGAATATGGCCACAGTCACACCCGGGGGCAGCCGACTTCCTGTGCCCGTGCAGAGAGACGGTGCGTGGGCGGTTTTAGGGGGGGCGGCAAACAGGCTTTGGGAGCGTGGATGCTTTGGTCTTCCAATCAGGGATGGGATCTTGCTGACAGCAGCAGAAGTTCTGAATGCTCATCGACTCAGGGGATTGCCTTTACCCCATGAAAACTGGTTGTCTGATGTGTTGGAAAGTCACCCTGAACTCTTGTTTGAATGTGAAATCCTTGATGCGCTCAGATTTCCAGGAGAAAAAGTGGTTCTGGCTCAAAACCTCAATGCGGCCAATGCTGTTTTACTCGATTCACGCTCATGGGCGCTTCGATGGTCACGGAATGTCAAACCGAAAGATGCTGAACCATTGGCGGAGGTTCGGTGGTTTCGAGCCAATGACGAAATCGATTGGGGTGAATTGGCCGAATGGACTCTCAATGTGGAAACCGGGGGAAGAATTCCCGAATTGCTGATCGTTGATGAAGAGCATGGTGTGGTTACCTATCGTTGCAAATTGCATGACCCGAGAGGGCCACTTACAGATCCATTTCGCGGCCTTGACAATGACGCAAGAAGAGTGGTATCTCGCACTTGGGCTGAATCGAAGGAAACCGAAGGAGGGTATTGGTTGAACATCTCGAGAGAAGAATGGCCGATTACAGGTGTTGGCATCAATCTAGAGAATGGCGTCTGGATCTCTGAAATTGAGGCGCGAATCGTCAGTCGAATCGTCAACCCATCCATGCCTCAACCGACGGGTGAAATGGGCAACCAAATCGGAATACTAACGGATTTACTTTCCCGAGGTGTTGCGGTCCGGTCTGGCTTCAAATATGGCACCCGGTGGAGGGTTTACGCAGGTTTGGTTGGAGGTGAACATGCACCATGGCTTGTGGTTCCAATGGAAGAGGCGCCTACAGATTGGGGTGAAGCCTGTCTCGCAGCCCGACTCGCAGCGGGTGTCAACAAGCACTGGTTGTGTGCAATGAATCCACTCGGCAACAGTGGATGGAGATACCTTGCACTTGAACGGCCGCCGTCGGATGCAAGATGGACAAACCCAGTTCGCCATTGACTAGCGAGGGGGTGTCCAAGATTCTTGGTGTTCCTGAACATACTCAATTCGGGTTTGCGCGAGGAGTTGATCACTGGGGCGTCGCACAGAAATGTTTCCTTTGGGCGGTTTTTCCGTTCGCCTCCCGCCACTGCTAATCACCCATAGTGCCACCAGGACAGAGACCAACTGTATGTTGTTTGCAGGTTCAGCCAACCACATCATCGCACTACCGACGGTGCCCGGTGGCTCAGCTTGTAGGGATACGTTGAATTCACCTGCCAATCCAAATTGGTCATAGAGTTGTACCTTTCCATTGACGAGCATTCCCGGTGCGAGAAGACCATTTGGATTGATCTCTAAAGACAAGACGCTGCCGTGTCCGAGACTCTGTTGTGTTCCTGTTGTCGCCACTCTTCCCAATGGGCCTTCTATGACGACATCGTAAGTTGCGTGACCTTCTCCCTCGAAGGAAAGAACATGCTCCAAGGTTACAATCTCAGTGACATCAATTTCGCCACCCAGTTCTTCAGGCAGCAGGCGATTTGAGACGATTGACCAACCAATTTTGACATCTGTAGTGGGGGCGAGAGTTCCACAACCGATTGAGCCTTCGATAAATCCGGTTGTCCCTGGACTGGCTGTCCCTGAGAAGGCCAAAGAAAAGCTATCGCTTTCACCCGCGGTAAGGTTTCTTTGATTGACCAGATTGACGGTTCTCCCGTCTGTACTTGTCACCTGTGACCAGGGACTGCAATCTTGGTTGGCCTCAAATGAAACAGAGATGGTCTCATGACCCAGTAGTCGAATCGGGGTTCGTGGTGGCAAGATTTCTGCATTCCCGGGGCCTGGGTGTGAAATGGTGATGTCCGTACCGCTGTTATCGAACGAATCCACGGTGATCGTCCACGGAACCAATCGCCCATGTCCGTCTCTTATTTCGATTCCATCCGCTCCAAATGAACCGCTGGTGAATACGTCACCAGGATCATCATCATCCCCATTGATGAGGCTCCCATCGCCGTCTGCTTCAATGACCATCAGATAGGCATGCTCAGGGTCTCGATTGACTTCATTGTGCTCAAAATCAGCAAAATTTCGGTCCTCATGTGTGACGAGGAGTCCATGCGCAGGAAGTTCGCGGTCGAAACCTTGGTCAATGCGCGATTCCATCCAAATGTATTCTCCAGGCGCTATGGGTATACGAACAATGCCAGCACTAGAGACGTGTGGCAAGATGAAAATTGACTGGTTTTCAGGAGTGAGGGTTCCAATTGAAAGGTCAAGGGGGTCGTTGGCCCCAATCAAATCCAAGGTTCCGGAAGTGGGTAGGGCAGGGGTTCGGCCATTGCCATTCCAATTGCCGCTTGCCATGATGTCCCAAGCCCCAACACCGCTCCAATCACTGCTTGGAACATCGCTGTGAACATCATACAAATCGACTGCCCCAAACATGTGGAGCATTTCGTGAATCATCGTGCCCAAGCCGGAGGAAAAAGAGGCCAGTGTATACGCACCAATCGACTTGTCTCCAACTGAAAATCCTGGAGAGAGGGGAGCATAATGGCTCCAAATGGCATTCTGATTGCCCCCGTCCTCTTGGGCTCCGCCCGTGTGCAAAATCAGTAGGCGATCGACCCATCCATCGTTATCAAAGTCATATGGACTCATGTCTAAATCTTTGAACGTCGTTGTCAGCGCTTCTTCAACAAGTCCTGCCGGACCTCCAGTGCTCTCATCGCCAACATCACGTTCTCCTCCCGAATCACGGCCGTAAGCCGCTTCATCGTAATGTGCAGTATGAATTTGCGATTGTATATCGGCTGTTAATGTCGAACGCCCATTGCTTATTTCAGAAAAATATGTGGCTGCAGAATTCGCCCCCAACAACATGGCATCGGCGCGATCATAATCGGAACCCGGTTCCGAAAGGTCGTCGGGGAATTCAACGATAATGACCAACCAACGCTCATCATCTTGCATTTCGACAATTTCTGCATCATTGGTCATGATGACTTCTTCGCGGATGGCATCGAAAATGGGCATGTACAGGTCCGGTTGGCTGGCCAACCATTGACCTCCGAGGACGATGGCGATTGCCAAAGCGACCCGAACAAGCCGACTCATGGCATATCCGAACACAGCGTAATGCTTCAAGCCCACGCCTATACGGATGTGTGAAATGTCAATCTTCGGACCTGTTGAAAATGTCCGAAAGCGCTGTTTGTCGCTGTTTGGCGGTTGTTTCGAAGTCCAGCCATTCTAAACCGACTAATTTGCAATTGGTTGCGGCAACCGATTGCCTGAATTCCATCGGCAGTGGCGTTCCATCACATCCGCTGATGATTAGGTGATTGACTCGATGTCTCACAACAGAGTCTAACAATGCATCTCGCGCATCGGAATCTAAGCATAATGCTTGATTTTCAACCCAACCCAGATGATTCGGGGATGACTTGGGGGATACCGAAGGGCAGGCCCCTTCGCAATGGCACATTGCAAACATGTGTCGATGTAGGTCGCCATCTGAATCGAAGACGGATGCAGGGGCGCGTGCATTGTTCGATAATGCGGGTTTAGGCATCCATTGATTGACCATTTCCGGGACGATGACCAACATGACGGATAAGGACAGCCAAATGCCTTCGAGGGCGGATGGGCAAGCCAGCCACCATAGGAATAGTAGTGTTCCATGAACCCTGATACGAAACGGGTCAAATGGTTCGGTCACCATCAATGCGAGCAACCTAGCCAGTGTCAAACCGATCATTGAGATAATGGTTAAGAAGATCCACCAAGAAATTCCAATACCGACTTCAAACAATAGCACGGCATCATACTGGATGCCGATTCCATCCACATTCGAAATCACCCCTGCGCTTTCGATGGCCATTGGATAACCCAGTAACCACCAGAATGCAGCAGACGCGAGCCCAATCGCTACCCCGCCAATCGAGACCAGTCGCAGCCATTTCTTCTCACTTGGTAACAACCCATCTTCCGCAAAGGAAAGGAGCTGCTGGGTTGCCAAAGGAAGCGTGGTGATCATTGCCAATAAGGCAATCATCGACCATCGTGTGCTCATCCAACCATGTGGGTCGTAAATCGAAACTGTTCCTTCTGCAGCGCCCAAGGGTAGAGACGATAGCCATGCGTCGAGAATAATATCGATCTGCCACCACCAAAAGAGGGTGGCCAAACTGAGGATGA
>JBJLBW010000038.1:0-9083 GCA_045568015.1 Candidatus Poseidoniales archaeon
CTCGTTATCGATGCAGAAGAGCCCGAGATCACAGTCGAAGATCTCCCGGGCGTAGGTCCCGCGACCGCGGAGAAACTACGCGAAGCTGGATTCAACGAACTTCTAGCCATTGCAGTGATGACACCAAAATCGCTTGCAGACGCAGCAGAACTCGGTGAAGCAGTATCGTCGAAAATTATCAACTCCGCTAAGAAACTCGCCAACATTGGTGGATTCGTATCCGGTAATTCACTCATGGAAAGGCGACGACAGGTACTCAAATTGAGCAGCGGTTCTGCTGCAATAGATGAGTTGCTTGGTGGAGGATTTGAAACACAGTCCATTTGCGAGGTTTACGGCGAATTCGGCAGTGGGAAGACCCAGGTTGGACACCAACTTGCGGTCAACTGCTTGTTACCCAGGGAACAAGGTGGTCTTGGTGGAGAAGTATTCTACATCGATACAGAAGACACCTTCCGCCCTGAACGAATTTCACAGATGGCTCGCGGTATCGGGCTTGATCCCGAAGTCGCGCTTGAGCGAATTCACGTCGCACGTGCGTACAACTCAGCTCACCAGATGCTGCTTGTTGATGAGATTCAGCGGGCTTCAAAGAACATCGATGTCAAATTGATTATCGTCGACTCCCTGATTGCGCACTTCCGTGCAGAATTCCTTGGTCGTGGCATGTTGGCAGACCGTCAGCAAAAACTCAATCGGCACATGAAGGAACTCAAGAAGTTGGCAGACGTCAACAACGCGATGGTTCTCGTGACCAACCAGGTCATGTCTAAGCCCGATGCAATGTGGGGCGATCCAACCAAGCCAGTTGGTGGACACGTCGTAGGACACGCCTCGACTTTCCGAATTTATCTTCGAAAATCCAAGGCGGGCTCACGCATCGCACGATTGGTCGATTCACCTAACCTGCCAGAGGGCGAAGCGAAGTTCTTCGTCACTGCAGAAGGCCTACGCGATTGAGCGAAGGCCTGTGGCCTCGACGGCATCGGATTTCCATTCCCATCCCTCTGATGCCGTCGGAGCTACACTCATGCAGGTAGTTTCGATAATTCATCTCTCACTGCATCGATGAGTCCTTGCACTGTTGTCCGACCCAGATCAAACTTCATTTCACCCGCCTCAAATAAGTCAGGAAGTGGTCGTGAACCGCCCAATCGCATTGCTGTGGCATAATTTTTGAGTGCATGTTCCGGGTTTTCTCGATACTGCAGCCAAATTTGCAATGCTCCAAGTTGGGCTATTCCATATTCGATATAGTAGAATGGGTATGAAAACAAATGGAGTTGCTTTTGCCAACTAACCTTTCTCCAATCTTCGAATCCAGACCAGTCCAAGATCGACCCAAACCGATTGCCCAATTCCAGCCACTTTTCGTGCCTTTCAGTTCTGGAATGGCTTGGATTGGTGTAAATCCAATGCTGGAAGGCGTCGATTGTAGCAATCCAAGCTAAGATTGAGACAATACCTTCTAGATGCTCCCTAACAGCTCTTTTGGCATCTTCCTTGGTATAGAATTCATCCAGAAAATCATGTGTCAATAATTCCATTGACATGGCAGCGACTTCACAGAATTCCAGTGGGGCACTTCGATAATCAACCAATGGTAAATCATCGGCGTAAATCGAATGGAAAGCATGTCCTGCTTCGTGAACCATTGTTTCTAGGTCTCTCTGTAACCCGGTGGCATTCATGAAAATGAATGGCTTTCTGCTGTGATCTCTCTGCAATTGATAGCCGCCAGGTGCCTTACCCTTTCGACTATCCAAGTCGAGACTTGTTCCGTCTCGTAAACTGTCAAAGAATTTACCAAGTTCGGGTGAAAGTCGATGGAACATTCGGCTTGTGCCTGCGACCATTTCTTCAACTTCTGTGAATGGTTTCAAAGGTTCTCTGCCGTGTACATCGTGGCCTAAATCCCACATTCGAAGTGAGTCGAGTTTTAGGTCCCTCTTACGTTGGTCATCGACATCTCTCATCAGAGGGACACAAATGGCTTCTACAGCATCCTGAAACGCTTCACAATCAGCAGGTGTGTAGTCAAAGCGATGCTTTGCATCGAAGATGTAATCTCGGTAATTTTCATAGCCAGCATTTTCGGCAACTTGTTGTCGAAGTCCGATCATTTTTTCATATATTTCATCGATTTCTTCTGCATCTTGAAACCGCCGTTCTCCAACGGTTTTGTATGCATCTTCTCGCACTCCTCGTTCATTCACTTGGAGATATTTTCCCATTTGTTGCATCGTGCGTTCTTCTCCATCGAATTCGACGGTCATCGCCCCACAAATCTCGTTGTAGCGCTGGCCTAATTTCGTCAGTTCAGTGCCGAGGGGTATGTTCTCTTCCCTGAACAATGCCAAATCCATTCTTGTGTCTCGAAGCAAAACATTGTACTCCTCAGAATCGAGTTGATCAGCATATTGGTTTTCAGCCAACTTACGATTCAACATATCCCCCATCTTTGCCAATTCAGGCTGAACATTTTCCACAAAGTCAAGATAGGCTTGTTTGATTTCTTCGTTTTCTGTATCACATGTCATATTCACGTAGAGCATTGAACCAGTTTCACCTACATATGCATCAAATCTGCCCAATTCCAATAACCAAGCTTCAAGCGCTTCGGAAGAATTGATTTCCCGATCCAATAAGTCCTGATATTGTGGCTCAATTTCAGACCACTTTGTTGCATCAAGGCTCTCGAAAGAAGCCATCAAATCACCTCAGGGATTGTTTGTGCGATTCCCTTGTGAACGAACTGATTTGGGTCCGTCTGGCAATCCATTCTCATCCCTGGTATGCTTTTGGCACCTCCATACTTCAACCTCTGCTTCGACCTTCTCAATGATGGCCTCCATTTCGGGGTGCTCTGGATTCACACGGGCTGTCCAACACGCCAAACAAATTCGCTCACTATCTACGTCTACGAAATTCATCGGGGTACATTGTATGCCGCAGTCGACACACTTGCGCCAAGCATGGTGCTTTGCCATGAATCGTGGCGGGGCGTCGAGGCCATAAGGCGTTTCGCCCCAACATCTCTGAACCAATTAAATCAATTGAAATCAGCCAACGCGATATGCGCGAGAGCCGAGCGATGAATTGTGTCAAAATCGCTTGTTTCTACATCTTCGACTTGTAATCCAAGTCGCTGTACACTCTCTTCGTGAGGATTTGGTCCATAGGGCAATAATTTCGCATTGAGAACACACATGAGACGATCTGCCTCTTGATCTAGCGCAACTCGATTCATCGTTGGCCATTCCATTTCTTCTATCATTTCTGTTGAGAGTTCAGGAAGGTGTACCAGCCAAGCCGTACGATCCCCATCGGCCAAACCTGCCCTTTCGAATCCAATTCGAATTTGATGTGTTCCAGCAATCAATCTGATGAATTCGACATCGACTGAATTGGCCCGCATGGTAGAATTGGCATGACGAGAGCACAGTCCAAGCCAAGCGGCCCAGAGTTGTGTTTCACTGATTGCAGCAGGCCCACATAACAGGAGCCACCGCTCATCATTGCGCCATTCCAGAAACGATTCTACCAATTTAGAAGCATCATCAATTGGATCGGTGAAGGACAGGCCCCAGCAGGGGTATGGGGTTCGCGACACGGATTGAGGGGGCCGCCACTCCCTCATCAATCGGTCGGCCGACGACTGCGCGTTTGGATGGCCCTATCTGCTGCTTGCATGATATTTTGCACCAAAAGGGGACTCCATCCCCTTTCATCGGCAAGTTTTTGCGCAGATTTTTTTGTAATCCCACAGATTTCAAGCGGTGTTCTGTAGCCATGATTGGCCAATACTCTAGCGCGAACCCGCCCAACACCTCGAATCGAAATCAGTGCAAGTAAATCTTCTTTGCAACCGTTGGAAACCCGTTTTCGCATAACGTCGAGCATTTCCAATAAATCGATATTTGCTTTGCCCAAAGAATCCTCTATTTCATCATCATTCGCACAAATTTGCCGAGCCGCATTCATCAACCAATCTGCATGATCAACCCGAACTCTAAGATCGCCAGGGGCTACCCCTAGTTCTCTTTCGATTTCACGCAAAGAATTCTCATCAATCCATTGACTCAGTGTCCAAGCACTCTTGGCAAGGCTTTCGGCCTCAGGCATGTAACCGAGCGTATTGAGTTCATGCCCATCCAGAAGAATTTGATCAGACATTGCATTCACTTTGTGAGTCATCATTTGCATTTGTTTTCCTGTTGGCCATAGAGGTGGAAAATCGGGTGTACAGGTGACCAAGTGCAGTAAAGCCCATGGGGATATGGAGCGATCTTCAATGATTCTACAGAGAATTTTTCTCGCCTGTCGGAGCCCTTCTCGCAGTATCAGTCCAGACAATGGATCCAGATACAATCGACTGACCCTTTCTCCAAATGCTGTTGCGGCATAGGTCATCGAAGGTGAATCGGGAACTACCTCCTCAGGTAGTGGATTTGAAAGGTCAACAGCTTTCTGGAAACCGATTACTGCTGGACGTTTCGGCCTAGGTTTCGAATCCACATAATCAGCTAAATCTACCCCATCTATCGATTGTGCACTCTGTGCCCAAATTGGCATTTCATCATCCCATTCTTCTTCCAATTCTGTAGATTTGGTTTCAGCCAAGCGTTCGATAATAGCCGCATCTTCACCGGTTCGCTCAATAAATCGGTGAGTTGCCAACCAAGAGATGATTTCGTCGATTCGACCTTGCAACCAATCGTTGTCGACACCATGTCCTAGGAATGTTTGCTGGAAGAACCGCCCAATCGCATCTCGATCCCGCTGTCCACCGGTAGCAATGGCTGCGAGTACATGTACCCTCATTGCAGGGTCCGCGGCCAATTTCGATTCAACCGCTTCCGGCTCCTGTTGAAAGTAACGTTCGGCAATTTCATCAGCATGTTCCAGATGTTTTGCAATGAGCCATGCATCTCCGATGGAATCATACCTAGGTCGCCCTGCTCTACCCAACATTTGGTGAACCTCCATACGAGGTAAAGGTCTACTCAGACCATCAGTCCAGCGAGTCAAATCACGGACAACGACACGGCGTGCGGGTAGATTTACACCGGCAGCAAGCGTTGGAGTAGCACAAATCGTAAACAAAATCCTCTCCCGAAATGCAGTTTCAATAATCCGCCTTTGGCTAGATGTCAATCCTGCATGATGGAAAGCCACCCCACCTCTAATTGCATCAGCCAATCTTTCCCCCATCATCGTAGATTCTTCACTTCCTTCAATCTCTCTGGCAACATCTGCCAAAGCAGCCAAACGAGCCTCTACATCGAGTCCATCAGGTGCATCGTCAGGGGATTTAATCCATGATTGCATTCGCTTGAACATCCAATCACCAAGTTTTGTTGCACTTCCCTCGGCATATCTCCTCGTCCCTCGAAAAACGATTATTTGCCCCGAATCCATGATGGTTGACATCATGACATTCCTCAATTCATCACCCTCATCGGGGAGCTCAAATGGAGGCGGGAGTTCCATTTTTTCTTGCTCGGGACCCACCTGTAATCTCGGTTCAACCAATCCATCACAGACAGTCCCATATCGAAGGGTCACAGGACGCCAATCCGATTGTACCGTCTTCGCCTTCAACCAATCTGCTATTTCTTTGGCGTTTCCGACCGTTGCCGAAAGGGCAAGAATCTGTGCTTCAGGCCGCTCATGCTTTACTCGAGCCAAATTGACTTCCATCGTCGGCCCACGACTTCGATCATGAATGAGGTGAACTTCATCTGCAACCACAATACTGACCTGATTGAGAAAACCCTCTCTATTTCTCATCAATGAATCGAATTTTTCACTGGTTGCAACGATGATGTCAGCCTCATCTAGAGATACGGTTTCTCCGGTGCGGTCACCGATCGCCATGCCAACCGAAAGACCCAGCGCATCGCCTGCTTGGCGTAATTCTTCGACCTTTTCTGCGGCCAATGCTTTGAGTGGGACCAGATAGAATGCCCGACTTCCAGGTTGTTCGACCAATAGTCGTTGAAGGATGGCCAGATACGCGACCAAACTTTTTCCACTTGCGGTGGGGATTGCCAGAAGCAAATTGTGTCCAGATAAAGCGATTGGAACCGCTTCGGCTTGCGGCGGATGGAGGCGGGATATTCCCCACACCTCTGTGAGCAGATTGATGACATTAGCGGGTAGGTCAAGTTCGCGTACGTCGTCGACCATGAATGAGGACCATCGTTCACCGCCCAAAAGGATACGGGTGTGGCGCCGCGTAAGTGTGAAGTGCTCCCGCATCCCAAGCGGGTTCAATGGCAACCTCCGGTGGCGTCGATAATGAGCTGGCTTCCCGCCTAGCCCTCTTTGACGATGAACCGGATATCAATGACTGGTTTGAGGTTGCCCTCGGTGCCGCAATGGTCACGATGGGGCTCCACCAATTGTTCAATCCAGGGGGCCTGTTTGAGACCGGTGTAATGCAATGGCTTGGTGCCGCAGTCGTTTCGATGGGATTCATTCTACTGGGCCATGGAATCAAGGACATGCTCCTGAAAGAGGTTCGAGATTCGATTGTCCGCTTGGACATGGATGGTGGGGGCGATACCATCGATTACGGTCTAATCAGAGACGTTCTGCTTCACCCCGACAAATATCAACAACTTCTCTATGATGCCTATCAGTTGGCGTATGAGGATGGCATTCTAACCGACGATGAAATGTCAGAACTGAGCGCTCTTGCTAGAGTTTTGCAGATTCCAGAGAGAAGCGCTGCCCGAATGGCCACACGTGCTGCCATAGAGTCCGCCTTAGAGGACGATCATGTCTCAGAGGCTGAACTTGATTTGATTGTAGGCGCGGCTCGCCCTCTGGGCCTCAGTGACGAACAGTTGGCCCGCATTGTCGAGGCTCTTCGCGATCACGACCTTGATGACGAAGAACGCGCGATGCTCGATGAAATGCTGGGCTCTATCCCTGATGAGGATGACGACAAGGATGGCGATGGAATTCCAGATGATCTCGAGGCCCATCTCGAAGAAGAATGATTACCTCGCCTTCAGTATTTCTTCAGCGAGAGCCATTCCTTGCTCTCGCCGCTCTTTCTCTACAAAGCCGGCACATACCAATACCACCAACCCGAGTATTGCGACCCAGAAGTCATGGGGGATTAGGCCATTTGAGGATTCTATTCCACCAGGGGAAATCAGGTCATTTGCATATACCTCGTTGGAACGTATTGAGAGTTCCATCGCATCGATACCACAATCACAAAATGAGACCGAAAGAAGTTCTGGTTTAATCGCTTCAGTGACCTGTTTCCAATCATCGCTAGTCATCGAATCGGGTCGACTAATCCATGCCGGTGAATTGATCGAACCCATCCCTAAATCTGAAACCATTTCCCAGTCGATATGCAACACATTTCCCCTCGGTTCCTCATCGACGATTAGGAGAGCTTCCAAGAGCAATAAATCGAGGGCAATTAGTCGCCCCGCCCGCAGAATAAAACGCACTTCGTTGTCTGCTGAAAGTCGCCCCTCGTTCAACTTTCCAAATACCAATCGATCTAAATCGACCCCGTCGAGTTCAGAGACCTTGACCTGCCATCTTCCATCTCCAAGAGGGTGAGCAGATTCGATTGTCAACATCAATTGTAATCTTTCATCCGCGGCGACCCCCATGAATCCGCTATACGAGGGGGGGCCAAATTGACCCTCATCATCATTGATGACCCCTTGATAGATTCGATCGATTCTCTCTTCCAGAAGTTCATCAAAGGTCATTTCACCAGGGTTTGGTGATTCATTTGAAATCGACACAGCAGGTGAAATGATGCCTCCAAATAGCAGCAATATGATTGCCACAGGAAGCATGAATCTGGGCAACCAGGGGGACGATAAAGGCATCAAATATCCGATAATTGCGACAATGATGCCGAGAGCAGCCATACCCATCGTAAGGACTCCAGCACCGGATGTGTCGGTCGTTCGATCCAACTGTCCAACTTGTGAAGAACCGGAATCCCAGGTGGCTTCTCCGGAGAATTCCTCTGGTGTTGTGCTACCCACCCCCAGTATCGATTGTGAACCGATGAAACTGTACGATTGGTAGTGGTCTTCCATTCCAGTCCAGCAAAGTGTGTGTTCCCCACCGCTAGGTTCACTCCATCGGTATTCGTTGACGACTTTTTCACCCTCGTATCGAGTTCGAATCTCGGGCGTATCTTCTGAACTTCCTTGAGCATCCCAAAATTCTGGAATGGTGTGTGATTGCTCAACCTCAAGGGGTGTGGCCTCCCAAGAAACGGTCACAGTCAATGAACTCAGATGTTCATCGACATCAAACTTGTAACAATCCACATCACTACCCATGAGTCCTCCAAAGGTGGTCGCGCCCACGAGTGTAATCGAACGAGGTTCAGTCAGGCTGGTCGGTTCGTCGACGTTTGCAGCCTCAGCATCGATACTCCATTCGACCGGCAGGACAATTCTCGAATCCCCTGCAAGGTGTAATTCCCACGTGACCGGTTGATCGATGTCGAATGATATTCGCAATAGTACCTGATCCAAAGGCGATAATATTCGACCATTTGTGATGTCTAATTCTTGATTTTCCAATACGTATGGTTCTTGGTTACCCGGGGGTGAACTCGGCCCGGGAGCCGAAATAGTCCACGAATTTGTCGAAGAACCCAAAATCAGTTCAATGTACAGATCTGGACGAGCCATTCCGACCCCATCCTCTTGAATTCTGAAATCAAAAATCATTGATTCCACAACGGTGGGTAGCAGGCTCACACTGGTTTGGTCAGGCCGCATTGGGAACTCAAGAGTGACAGTGACGGGTTGGACTAGATTTGCATCTCTTTCTTCTTCGCTCAGAATAGTATCTCCAACCTCCTGTGAGGACAATGAGCAATCATCGTTCGAACAAACGAGGTTTAGAGTTTGATTGTCTGTCGACAAATCCGCGACAACAACCGGGGTCATCGACAGCAAGAACAGCGTCAGCGCAATGAGGCCAACCCTGCAATTCATGACCATAGGCGGGGCATCGAATGCTTAGGCATTCGGCCTTCACGGTCCGACTTTTACATCGACCAATACCACTCGGCATTC
>JBJLBW010000039.1:0-9082 GCA_045568015.1 Candidatus Poseidoniales archaeon
TTTGTCGCTGGTTTAGATCAATTTGGAAATTGGATTTGGGCCACCAACCTCGGTGGGGAAAGGGACGACATCGCACACGCTGTTGCTTGGCAGGGACTCGGCCGAATCGTGACCGGGGGCCGGCATTGTGTCAACCTTGATTTCGGCTGTGGTTCAGCGTTTGGAGATACCAACAAGAGCACAGTATCCTATATCGAAGGGGCTGGATTCGTTTGGGCTTTCCAAGTCGATACAGATTTCGATGGAGTTGCTGATGTCGATGACAACTGCCCCACCGTCAACAATACCGCACAACAGGATATGGACGGGGACAACCTTGGTGATTTATGCGACGGTGATGCTGATGCAGATACTTTGGATGATTACTGGGATGACTGTATTGGTCCATCCATCAATTGGAATCAATCCATCTGGACATTGGATCGAGACGGTGACGGTTGCTTGGATTCTGTAGAGGATGATGATGACGATGGTGATGGGATTCTAGACGCTGCTGATGGGTGTAATGACATCACTACGCGACACAATTGGACCAGTGGGCTGGCCAATGATTACGATGCGGATGGTTGCCATGACTCTGACGAGGATACGGATGATGACAGCGATTCCATCGTAGATGATTTTGATTTGTGCCCGCGCTATCCACACAATCGAAGTTGGACATCGAGTGCTGAGAATGACCACGATGGCGATGGTTGCGACAACAATGACGACGACGTCGACGATGACAATGATGGCATCAATGATGTCGATTCGATTGGGGATGTTCTCGACCGGTGTCCACTCGGGGCATTGGATTGGATTTCTGATTCAAGCAATGATCAAGATGGAGATGGATGCATCGATGCGAGTGAGGATCTCGACGATGATGACGATGGTGTCCTCGATTTCATTGACGATTGTCTGATAGGGGCCCTGAACTGGAATTCACAAACTGAAACGGATAGAGATGGAGACGGTTGCCGCGATTATGATGAGGATGATGACGATGATGGCGACAGTCTTCTCGATGAGGATGATTCATGTCCAGTTGGCGATATTGGTTGGACCTCTACACCGAGTACAGATGTCGATGGAGACGGCTGCCGGGATGCTGGAGAAGATACGGATGACGATGGTGACAAAGTCGCCGATGCAGGTGACGATTGCCCCAGTGGAAAGACCGGTTGGGAATCCAATCCTACAGAAGATGCGGACGGAGATGGTTGTCACGATGAAGATGAAGATCTAGATGACGACAATGATGGGTTCAATGATGATTCGGACGAGTGCCCGGGAACACCGCCAGATGTGACCGTGTATGACGGTGGTTGTTCTGCAGAGCAGGGTGACAACGACGATGACGGTATTCAGAACAACTTGGACCTCTGTCCAGAAGTTGCAGCTGCAGAAGGCTTTGATCAGAATTATGATGGTTGCACAGATGATATCGATTCCGATGGAAAGCCTGACGACGTTGATCAGTGCCTTGGTACACCGGTTGGCGAATCTGTAGATTTCTACGGCTGTGGTTACCTTACTCAGCAAGATTCTGATGGTGATGGTGTTGTCGACGTAAACGATGGTTGTTCAGACACATCAAACCAAAGCATTCGAGACGAGCATCCTGAATATGCCTTTGACAGTCAATTCGGTTGCTGGGCTGGAGACAACGACGATGATGACGACGGCTACGACAACTGGCTCGACCTTTGTCAAGGCAGTATCGCTGAGGAACTCATCTTTGAGGGTGGTTGCAACTTTGACCAACAGGACGAGGATGGAGATGGAGTATCCAACGGTGATGATGCCTGTCCATACACACCCTCGGGTGCAGTCCTTATCGAAGGAGGATGTTCTCGCCAACAACTCAACCCTGGCACGGACGATGGTGGGATGTCAACGGGAACAATCATTGCCATTATCTCAGCGATCGTCATTCTGATTGCCGGTGGCGCTTTTGCAGCCATTTCAATCATCAAGCGGAAGCAGGATGCTGAACTTGAGGCCCGCCGGGCAGCCAAGCGTGGGGATATGCCAGCGCCTGCCACTGAAGTTGCCGAAGAAGCCCTCGCGGAAAGCGAGGAAGAGAATTACGAAGATGACCCCAATTACAAGGTCGATGAGAACGGATGTGAATGGTGGTTGGACGATGATCGAAAATGGTGGTTCCGAACACCAGAAATGGATGACTGGGTGGAACATACCGGCGAACAGTGAACAAACCTCGACGGGCGAGCGTTAAGTATCACGCCCTATAGGGCGTGTTATGACCGAACCATCGAAGTTCACAACAAATAGTTTGATTTTCGCAGTAATCATTGCTCTATTGTTGCAACCAATCAGCACGATTGAATTCTCAAACCAAGCCCCTTCTATGCTTGAAGAAGACGACCATCCTTCATTTTCTGGCGCTCGTGGAGCCCAGACCGAGTGGGTGGCCAGCGCAGTCCAAGCCACGGGTGCAAATACCCAAAACCCGAATCTTGTTTTCCCATCGGATATCTTAGTCGATTCAAATGACAATGTTCTCGCAGTAGGGAATTTGGTCGCCGACGTCACCTTTGGAACACAAGGTGCATCAACTCAGTCTCAAGTCGGCTTTGTAGCCCTGGCCAATTCACAAGGTGCATGGCAGTGGGTTGAAGTTCTGGGAACCTACGATGGAGGAGGATTTGCCGGCATCACGGCAGTCACCCAAGTTGGTTCAGATTACTACATGTGTGGTTGGTTCCAAGGGAACATTACTTTTGGGACTCAAAATTACAGAAGTACACAAGATTCACAGGACATCTTTGCCTCCAAGATCAGCTCTACCGGACAATTCGATTGGACGATTACTGCCGGTGGTCCATTCACAGATACCTGTGAGGATATATCCTCCGATTCAGGTGGTGGTGTTTACGCAGCTGGTTCATTCAATACCACGGCCAACTTCCAATCTACTGCTAAGACATCTCAAGGTGGATTAGATGGTTGGTTTGCCGAGATTAACACGGGCCAAGTGGTCGCTGGAAATCGTTGGAGTTGGGTTACCACTGTGGGTGGTTCTACTGACGATTATGGGACATGTGTCCAATCTAACGGAAACAATCTGTATGGTTGTGGCTGGTTTACAGGAACAGCCAGTTTCGGTACAGGACAACCCGTTCAGGCCATTGGCCAACTGGATTCTTACATCCTAAAGATGACCACTTCAGGCGGCACGGTCGATATGGCACAGGCTGGAGCCACTGGTGGTATTGTCCAAATCATGGACATGGTTGAGGACGCCGGTTCGATCCATACGACAGGCCAACTGATCGGTTCGGCTAATTTCGGCACCAATCAGGCCACAAGTAGCAATGGTGGGCAGGACCGAACTGTGTTCGTTGCCTCTTTGGGTTCCAACAATTTGTGGTCATGGGCTACCATGGCATCCGGCTCTTACCAGATGGGTTCGAGTATTGCAATGACAGGTGGGGGCGGTTTGGTCATCGCAGGTTCATTTGCAACCCTGAATGCAGCAGGGACACAAATTGAGCAGACGGGTTCGGGATCATTTGGCTCAACGACAATGAGTGCGAAGTATATCGAAGGCTTCCTCGCAGGAATCTCAACGACAGGAACATGGTCTTGGGCCGAAGCGACAGACGGCGATTACTTCGATTCAGCAATGGCGGTTGGTGTCATGTCCACAGGGACGATTGTCACGATGGGCGATTTTGGTGGCGGAGGTGTAGCCACGGGTTCAACTTACACGTTGAACCTAGGCAGTTCATCCGTCACAGGTACAGGCAATTACTACACCGAAAATGGTGGCTACGATGTCGGAATGTGGGTTTGGGCAGTCGGGGCCGACAGTGATGGTGATGGGACTGCAGATGGAGACGACAATTGCCCTCTCACGGCCAACGCAGATCAGTCTGACATTGACAACGACAACATGGGTGACGTTTGTGATGACGACATGGATGGCGACGGCAAGATGAATAATTACGACAATTGCAACGGCCCTGAAGCATTGTGGGATAGCACAGATACCAGTATCGACATGGACCAAGATGGCTGTTTAGATGCCACTGAAGATCAGGATGACGACGGCGACGGCGTTGAAGATGTCAATGATCCTTGCACAGGTACAATGTACAAGCAACAGTGGTCTAGCAATTCAGCGAATGATCACGACAGCGATGGCTGTCATGATTCAGAAGAAGATCCCGACGATGACAACGATGGCGTCAACGACGTCGATGATGATTGTCTACGTGGCTGGCACAATTGGACAGCGAGTACGACGACCGACCACGATGGTGACGGTTGCAAGGATGGTGGAGAAGATGATGATGATGACAACGATGGCGTGCTCGACAGAGATGCTATGGGTGGTATCCTCGATTCCTGTCCAACCGGTGATCTTGGCTGGACATCAGATGAGACCAACGATCGTGACGGCGATGGCTGCCGAGATGCCACAGAAGACACCGACGACGATGGGGATGAAGTCGCAGACAGTAACGACAATTGTTCACCTGGTCCACTCGGCTGGCAACTCAATTGGCAAAGTGTCCCTTCAACCGACCTTGACGGGGATGGTTGCAGGGATCTCGACGA
Organism: Candidatus Poseidoniales archaeon; assembly: GCA_045568015.1. Classification (GTDB taxonomy): domain Archaea; phylum Thermoplasmatota; class Poseidoniia; order Poseidoniales; family Thalassarchaeaceae; genus MGIIb-P. Next base: position 4,573 of record JBJLBW010000039.1, read on the forward strand.
GGATGATGACGATGATGGAGACACCATCCCCGATGCCAACGATGCATGCCCACGCGGAATGACTGGCTGGATTTCAGACGCAATTTCAGACATGGATGGAGATGGTTGCAGAGATTTGGACGAAGACACCGATGATGATGGTGATGGGTTCCAAGATGTCGATGACAATTGCCCCAATGGAGAAACCGGTTGGGTCTCGACTTCAGAAAACGATTGGGACCGTGATGGTTGCAGAGATGATACCGAAGACGACGACGACGACCAAGACACCGTATCCGATTCCGCTGACCAATGTCCAAACACCCCGTTGGGTGAAGACATCGACGTTACAGGATGTGGCTGGTTCACACAGCAAGATACCGATGGTGATGGTGTGTGGGATCACCTTGACAATTGTCAGAGCACCCCGGGCGCACTGATTCGGGAGATGTTCAATGATTCACACGGCTTTGACGTGGATCAGATTGGTTGCTGGCCTGGTGAATCAGATTCCGATGGCGACGGCAAGCTTCTCTACATCGATGATTGTCCTAATACGCCCGATCAGTACAAGACCATGACATCTGTCGATGGTTGCCACGTCTCAGAGTATGATATCGACATGGATGGCGTTGCAGGTGACTTGGTCTCACCAAATGGTCCGGACCAGTGTGTAGGGACCTCCGATGCTGCAACTCGAACCAATCATTCTGGATTTGGTGACGTTGATGCCTTCGGATGTTGGTATGGTGACGACGATTCGGATGCCGATGGTATTCGTCTCTATCTTGACCGCTGTTTGGATACTCCTGAGGGAGAATCGGTCTTAGATGCCAGTCCAGATTTGATTGGTTGTTCAGCCAGCCAGCGCGATGAGGACGCAGACGGAGTCATGTCAGATGTCGACCAGTGTCCCGAAACACCCTCTGGCGAAGATGTCCAAACCGATGGTGAATATGCTGGATGTTCTCTCGACGAACGTGTCAATCTAGGGGATACCAGTGCGGTTTTGCAGAAGAATTTGCTATGGATTGTCATTGGCACTGTGTTGATTATCGGTATTGCCATCATGGCAACACTGGTTGTATTACGGCGTGGTGACCAATCCGCAGCAGGTGATTCCATGTTCATGGATTCACAGGCGGCGCCAATGGGATATGCTGCAGCTCCAGCGGTTGCTGCAGCCCCTCAAGTGATTCCAGATTATACACAGTTGCCAGGTGGGGGGAGTTATTCCACAGGAGCGATGGGCGAGACCATTTACAACGCTCCAGATGGAAGCAATTGGCAGATGCAGGCAGATTCGTCATTCATCCGAATCAATTGATTAGACTCCGGCGTTATTGAACGCCTCATCAATCATTTCTGCAGGTGTAACGGAGGGTCTGAACCCGCAACGTTGCTCGATTTCCCAAGCATCGACAATTCCCCAGACCTCATGTGAGTCATCGTTTCCATATTGCGGGTCAGATCCAGTCCGCTCTTGATAGATGGTTGCGACGTCACTCATCAACGCCCCTTCACCTGTTCCAATACAGAGAGTTTCTCTTGTGGGCGGTGGATTTTGTAGAATATGCATTACGACTTCAATCACATCAGAGATGTGGACGAAATCTTTCACTTGAGTACCGTCACCAGGGACACTCAACCAACCAAAAATCGAGTCGCGTGCAAATTGGTGAAGGATTCCATTCCCCTCGTCGGATTCAATGCGAACGCCTTGGACATTGGAGCATCGCAGGACACTGACCGGTGCATCCTCGGTCGCATGTTCAATCGCTCGTTCTTCTACCCATAGTTGGCCTTCTGCTGCAATATCTCTTGGGACAACAGAAACCTGACTTGAGTAATATGGGTCCTCGGGTCCGGGTCGTGGATGGACGCGCAACGTACCGATGAGAACCAGATGTAGACTCCCATGTCGTTCAACCGCCTCTAGAATCGGCCTAGCTGAATCCCTCATCTCAAGGAGTGCGGCACGATCATCACGACCGGTACCAGTCTGTGGTGGGTGCGCATTCATCAACACGACCGCATCACAAGAGGTGAGCAATACATCAAGTTGGATTTTCTCTTGCAACATTTCGTGCGGAATTTGCACAAGATTGTCACCAAGAGCGGCTTCCAGATATGGTTGGACAAAATCATCTTGTCCACTGATGGCCACCTTCATGTGCTCGCCCATCGACAGCCTCTCACCCATAGGGTATGATGTTGACGGCATATTTCCCTTCGGAAATCCACTGCTTCTTCCGCGAACCTTGAAGAGCCGATGGACGACAGGCGGGAGTGGAAAGGCGCCCCTACGGGGCGCCGAGAGGTGAGCCCTTGGTCGACCAACTCCCCAATCTCGGACGCGAGGCAGAGATGCTTGCGGCCATGGGGATGGACTCAATCGATGATTTGTTTTCGGATATCCCTGCCCAAGTATACCGGACCGAACCACTCGAGTTACCAGCACCGCAGACCGAAGAAGAGATTCTTCGCGAGGCTCGAATGTTGTTGGATACAAACATCTCTGTCGATAGCCGCCCATCTTTCCTCGGCGCCGGTCTCTACAGCAACTATGTCCCAACGATGGTAGCCATGCTGGCAACCCGTGGTGAATTTTTGACAGCATATACACCCTATCAGCCCGAAGTCAGCCAAGGTATGCTTCAGGCGATGTGGGAATTCCAGACCATGGTTTCTGAATTGGTTGGTCTGCCTGTCTCAAACGTGTCAATGTATGATGCGAGCACCGCTGCCGCTGAAGCATTGACCTGTGCTGTGCGTGTACACGATCGCAAGGCCTCTCAGAAATCCACAATTTACGTATCAGAACTGGTCCCACCACATCGGATGTCTGTGATTGAAAATTACACCCAAGGTGCTGAAATCGAAATCAAAATGCTTCCACACGATGAAGAAGGAATGCTCGATTTAACTGCAGCCGCCTCCGCTGAAGGGTCTTGTGCAATCTATGTCGAACAACCGAATGCATTGGGATTACTTGACCCAGGGCTATGTGATCTGAAATCAATTGTAGGTGAAAACACAGCTCTCGTAGTCGGCGTTCAACCAGTCTCTCTGGGCTTGGTGGCTCCACCGGGTGATTATGGTGCTGACATCGTTGTAGGGGAAGGTCAACCATTTGGGATCGGTCCAACAGCCGGAGGTCCCATTTACGGCCTCTTTGCTTGTTCTCATGCCTACATACGGCAAATGCCCGGTCGAATCGTGGGTTTGTCCAGAGATTCCGATGGAGAACGAGCCTTCACCCTTACACTCAGCACTCGAGAACAACACATTCGTCGACATCGGGCGACATCCAATATTTGCTCAAATGAAACGCTCATCGCTTTGATGGGAGCGATGCACATGGCGCTACTCGGTCCTGAAGGCATCGAAAAACTGGCTCAAAGGAATGCTGGCGCTAGCGCTGCAACAAAAGCAGCAATCATGGCCATCGATGGAATCGAAATGGTTCATCCGAATGGTGTGCATTTCAACGAGTTTGCCATCCGTCTTCCTCGCGCCTCCTCCGATTTACTGTCATTCCTCGACGAGGAATGTGAAATCACGGGCGGCTTTGACCTCTCGCAATGGTGGCCAGAACGAGAAAACGAACTTCTCGTCTGTTCGACCGATCAAATCGATGCAGAGGATATTGAGGAACTCGCTGAAGGAATTCGCGATTGGTTGGAGGCTTCTAAATGAGTGATTTGTTCGCTTTCAATGGGGCCGAAGGGGCCGGTTATGCCCAGCCCGATCCTGTCTCCAACGAGTTTGAGATTCCCAAAAATTTGCGGCGCAACACTCTACCTCGTTGGCCCCGTGCCTCCGAACCCGAAATTGTTCGCCACTACACGTGGTTGTCAACACGAAGCCATGGGATCGATTCTGGATTCTACCCGTTGGGTTCGTGTACGATGAAACACAACCCCCGGGTCAACGAGAGAATCGTTCAGATGCCGGGCATGAATGACTTGCATGCGCTGGCCCCAGCCTCACATTTGCAAGGCATGATGGCGATTTTCCACGAGATGCAAGAGATGCTTGCACATTGTGCTGGCATGGACACCGTAACACTCCAACCGGTCGCAGGAGCACAGGGCGAATTCACTGCGATGCGTTGCATCCAAGAGTATCATCGTGAGATTGGACAAGCCAACCGCGACAAAGTCATCGTCCCCGACAGTGCACATGGGACAAACCCTGCGAGTGCAGCCATGTGTGGTTACGAGATTATCGAGATCCCATCACTTGAAAATGGTCAACTCGATTTGGATGCACTACGCGCCGTAGTCGGCGATGATACTGCTGCGATGATGATTACCAATCCGAGTACCCTCGGCATCTTTGAACCTGAGATTGCTGAAGCCGCTGAGATTGTACACAAAGCCGGTGGCCAGATGTATTATGATGGGGCCAATTTCAATGCGATTCTTGGCAAAACCAACCCCGGACTAATGGGCTTTGATGCGGTTCACTACAATCTACACAAGACCTTCAGCCAACCTCATGGTGGCGGCGGTCCAGGCGCTGGACC
>JBJLBW010000040.1:0-9068 GCA_045568015.1 Candidatus Poseidoniales archaeon
GCTTTCGTTGCCAAATTCTCCTCGAATGGTGATGTGCTCTGGCTTACCAGCTTTGGTGGAGAATTGAATGAGCATGTTGAAGACATGCTTGTCGACAGTGCAGGGAATATTGTTGTGGTGGGCAGTTATGATTCACCACAATTTAACGCGAGTACTGATATTCTCACCAACTCGGGAAGTCGGGATGGGTTCGCTGTTCAGATTGATGCACTCAATGGCGCCATTGATTGGGGTAATTCACTCAGTGGGAGTGGCTTTGATAACATCACAGGAGTCACCAAGGATACTGCTGGTTACTACGCGTATTCGGGATGGACTGCAAGTCCGTCACTTACTGTCAATGGAACTTTGCTCAACAATAGTGGAAGTACCGATTTCCTCGTCCTCTGGGGCTATGCGAATGGTACTTGGCATCAGGGGCGAATCTATGGTGGAAGTGGAGAAGAACAGGCACACGACATTGTCGCCGATCAGAATGGGAAAGTGATGGTGGTTGCAGAATTCTCCTCAAGCACACTCACCCTCGACCAAACATCGATCAATCACGGCGGAGGAACCGGCTCAGACAGTCTGGTCATGCGTGTCGCGCACGCGGGAGTCGAATGGGTTCGCAAACCGATTTGCAATGTCCATGACCGTGCATGGAAAGTTGATGTGGACAGTGCAGGTAACGTCTTTGTCGTCGGCGAAGTTTTGACAAATAGTACCAGTTATCATTCCATTACTTGGGGTTCCATCCAAATTAACAATGGTCGCGAGGTGCAATCGGTTTACATTGTAAAATTCTCCAATGTCGGTGCGATTGGCTGGGCATTGGAAACCACCGCGACCTACAACAGTTATTCGAATCCTTCAATCGATGTGCACGGCAGTAAAATCTTGGTGAGTTTGGTCGGGAACTACAACTTCTATTTCAGAGGAAGTACGCAATCAACCACGGTGTATGTTGATTCAGGGGGTTACGATAATTCAATCGTTCTTGAGTTTAGCAACACTGGTGCATTGAGATCGACCTACAGTAATGGACTTGCAAATCGTTACTCATCCATCGACGATGCCGCTTGGTTGGACGTAGGGAATTCAAACCCTGACGTTGTCGCCCCTTTGAATCAACAGGCTCGGAACTCGGGTTCTTCATTCGTCTACTACACAGACGCGCCAGCGACAACGTTACACCGCTGGTCCTGGTCAAGTGGGCAACAAAGTTTGCAGTTCTCGAGAATGATTGGTCACACGGGATCTGAAAGCATCATCGATATTGAACAATTCAACTCAACCTCAACCATCATGCTTGGATTTGCAGAAGAAAATTCACGAAATCTGCGCTTCGGAGATGGTGTTCTTGGAGGAGATTCCGAGTATGAATATGATGATTATTCGCGATTTTTCCTCGCGATTGCAGACAGCAATGGAAATTGGACTCATGTTGATCAAATCAAGGTCGATCGACGATTAAGTCCCAATGGAAATTCATATTTTGATGGGAGGAATCCTGCAGCCATGGCCATCGGTCCAAATGGAACTGTTTGGGTGGGATTCTATTGGAGCCAAGGGGTTGAAATTCCTGGTTTAATCAATATCAATAGTGGTTCAGGGTTCGTCGTCGCCAGTTGGTCACCGAACAACGGTTGGATGTCTGCAGATACAATTGGCTTCCAAGACAGTTATGATGTGAACCTTGACATCGCTGTAGATGGCAATGGAGATGTCTTCTTTTCTGGCATGTGCTATGGGAGTGTGTATATACAGGGTTCACATTACTCTGGCCCGTATAATTACAATATTTGCATCGCTCATCGGGACGCTACCAACGGTTGGAATGCAGTTCACCGTACACCAAATTACAACAATCCAAGAATGGATACGATGGCAGGACACCCGAATGGAGGGGTAGTCTTCTGGGCCAAATCGGGTCAATACGATGATTCAAGTGGTTCGACAGCATATCCCGCTTCTGATTTAGGTGGCCTCGTAAGATTCTTTTCAGGAAACTCTACGATGTGGTTGGCAGGACCTTTGCCAACTTGCAGTAGCTCTCAATGTATGTATGCGAAATCAATCGAAGTTAGCCCTTCAGGAGACATCTATGTTGCCGGTGATTTCAGAAATTCTATTTCATTCCCAAACTGTTGTTCCGTGAATTCTGGAGGCCAGCGTGATGGGTTTGTCGCCAAACTCAACAGCAGTGGATCTTGGGATTGGTCCATTGCTCTAGGAGGTACGCAGAACGACCACATCTATGACGTGGCCATGGTCGATGCTGGGAGTGTCGCCGTGGTGGGAGAAAAATCGGGTGTCATCAGTGTTGGGTTGACCACCTTGTCATCAGCCGGAACTGGCTTTGTGGCGATGGCCTCAACACTTGGTACATGGGAATGGGCCGCTCAGCCTACAGGCTCGACTGCCATTCAGCAAGTGACTGGCACCGGGAACGGAACGGTTGCCGCTGCAGGACAATTGCTGTATTCAACAACCGCGCGGACATTCGGATTGGATTCCTTGAATTCCTCCGACGGAGAGGATGTCTTCCTCGCACGCATGAGTGCGGATGCTGATGCAGATGGGATTACGAACAACCGCGACAATTGCCAACAAACCTACAACCCAAACCAAGCCAACTTTGATGCTGACACACAGGGAGATATTTGCGACTCAGATGACGACGACGAGGGGATTCCAGACATAGTTGACAGTTGTCCAATGGGTGCTCTATTGTGGACATCCAACACCTCAACGGATTACGATACGGATGGATGCAAGGACGATATCGAAGATGCCGATGATGACAATGATGGGGCACTCGATATTGATGACATGTGCGCGATTGGTACATTGAACTGGACCTCAAGTGGAACCACTGACTACGATACGGATGGATGCAAGGATTCGGGTGAAGATTTGGATGATGATGATGACACCGTGAACGATACCGTAGATGCTTGCCCCAAGGGAGAATTGGGCTGGATCTCAACCCCACAACTCGATCATGATGGAGATGGTTGCTTAGATGCAATCGAAGACGCCGATGATGATGATGATGGTGTGGATGATGTGGTCGATACTTGTGACCGGGGTGACCTCAATTGGACCTCTTCGGCGAATACCGATAACGATGGAGATGGTTGCTTAGATGCGACTGAAGATCTCAATGATGACAATGATGACTTCCCCGACTACGATGATTCATGCCCGAGAGGTGCGACTGACTGGTATTCGGGTCGAATGACCGATTACGACGGTGATGGTTGTCTCGATTCCACTGAAGATCTGGATGATGATGCCGATGGTGTTGACGATATCGATGACAACTGCCCAACCGGTATCGAAGGATGGGTCACGAACCCAACCGTCGACTTTGATGCGGATGGCTGTCATGATTGGAATGAAGACACCGATGATGATGGAGATGGGGTGTCGGATTTGGTGGACATTTGCTCTCGAACCGCAGCCGGTGCCACACCCAATGCTGAAGGGTGCGCAACCGGTCAAACACCAGATTCCAACGGTGGAGGTGACTCTTCTGTCAATTACACAGATGAACAGACATACGTCAACAACACATACGTCAACAATACATATGTCAACAATACGTATCAGAATAATACCTACAGTAATGAGACGTTTCAAAACCAGAGTTATCAGAACAATTCGTACATGAATGAAACGTTCCAAAACCAGACATTCCAGAACAATACCAACCTCAATCAAACCATTAACGAAGGCGACATTCTCAATGAAACAGAACCTGAAGAAAATATGGAACTCCCTTCGGAGCCTGCTTCTGATGGCACACTCACCTGGGAACCAATTGCAGTCATTGCGATGATGGTGTTACTGTTGCTGATTAATTTCATGCATCTGTTGAAGAAACCGCCCGTACCCAGTGGACCACCCGATGAAATGCTGCTCATGTCCTCAAACATGGATGATGTATTCGATCAAACGGATCAAGTGATGGATGATCATTCAGCGGAACCAGAACCCGATTCAGATTCAAATCAATACACACCTGAGCCAGAGCCAGAACCAGTGATTGATGGAGAGGATTCACCACCGATGGAAATTGAAAACACGACCAAGAAGGAAGGCTTTGAGTGGGTCGAATGGCCAACAGGTAGTGGTCAAAACTTCTACCGCCCAGAAAATACGGGTGGAGAATGGCGCAAGTGGCCTGTTGAATAGTCGGGAACAGACCGCACGAAAGGGTGAGGGTGTGAGTAAGGAAGCGGTTTGCGATTTCTTGAGGCGTTGTGTCCTCTATGCGGACTCGAGTATTAATCGAAAAAAAGATCGAGATGAGGGTGCTACTGAAATTGAGCGATGGGCAGCCTATCGAGATTTCACCGCTTATGCGCTTTCAGAAGTTGAAAGAGGTGAGTTGGATGATTGGTTCGAAAGCGATGGAGAAGCCGGACGAAAGCGACCCACATTTCTGGGAGAACCGATGAATGATGATGTCCGCAATGTGGACATTGACTCACTTGAACATCCAGAAAGGGCCGCGTGGTTGTCGACATTGGTCGCCCCTCGTCCAGTATTGCTATTGTCGACGATTAGCGAAGATGGTGTCAAGAATCTCTGTCCGGTCACCAGTGTCTCCGTTCTGGCAAACACACCACCACTGCTCGGTATTTCGTTAAGTCAAGATCGTTCAGGTCGGCCCCGGGATACACTCGTCAATCTACAAAATGGTTCAAAGATTAGTGCCATGATTCTCCCTGGAACATGGGATGCTTCACTATTGGTCAACCAAACCGCAGAACCGATGGCACCTGAACGTAGTGAATGGGGTGGCCTTTCTGACCCGGTCGAATCCCCCAATGAATTTCCACCCTATCATCCGATTTCTGCAGCTGTTCTAGAATGTGAATTGGCTGAACTACATCCGCTGCCCGATGCTGTTGCGACATTGGCCATCTTACGAGTGCGCAATATTCTGCGTCCAGATATTGGCACGAAACGGCAGATGCCACCCGATGCTGAAACTTGGCGCCCACTATTGACACAATTCGGTTGGGACAGAATCACGAGTGGGCCTGATGGTTCGGCATGGTCATTTGAAGTTCGAAGCCACAGAGGCTAATCTAAGATCGAGTTGCCACCCAACTCATGCGTCTCTGTGTCGATTCGAGAACCTCTACCTGGGATAAGCAATAGCCGATTGGAATCGTCCAGTGCGAATACTGGAAGCCCCCCGTAATTGGCCATATCCTGCACCTGACGCGCCAGTGCGCTTCGTTGACTATCCATGTGGGCAAGACTGTTCAAATCGACAAGGCAAATATCGCCTTGATGAAGACGTGTGGAAATTGCCTCCAATGGCAACCTGTGCATTTCATCGGGCTGGATGTAGCGAAGGCCGCGTCTCGGAAGACCCTGTTGGGCGATGGACCATTCCAACCAGCGCTTAGATCCTAAATCGTGGAAGTGCAACTCCCGTACCGGCTTTCGCACGGTCCTTCGAACGGGTTTGGGAATGTGGATCGGCTCACCTTCTTCAAGCACAATCTCAGGTTCGATTACATCCTCAACAGGCTCGCCTTCGGGTAAATCCGGTAGGCCGAACAGGTTGTACAACCGTCGCCGCATGGTCCCGGCTCAGAAGTCGAGGTCCAAGTCATCTTCGGCTGAAGTGGGGGCCGAAAACGGGTTTTCAACGACCGGATTGGCGGCCGGCGCCGGTTGGGCTTCAGCTTGTTGCGCCAACCATTGTGCTCCGTAGTGGTTCCATTGCTCCATGGTCCATCCAGGAGGGAGGCCTTCAGCAGGAACTGGTGGAGGGCCGCTCGCTACAGGTTCGGGTGCTGGGGCGGGTGCGACCGCAGGTTGAGCCGCGGGTGCAGCAAACATATCCGATGGAGGTGCTGCCATTGGGGCTTCTTGTTCAACTTCCAAACTCATCGGTGAAATTTGATCCCAAGGGTCGCCCTCGTTGCGTCCTCGAATGGATGTCCAAGCGAGAACTCCGAGGAGACCTACCAAAACCAGTAGGAGAATCATTACGATGGATGTGACCAGGCCACCACCTCCAAAGAAGGAGAAGAGGCTGCCGTCACCCTCCATCACGGTAATTGTGTAGTCCTTGGTTGAGGTTGAACCGTCGTCATCGATGACTGTCAACCGAATGACTCGTTCGCCGGGCTCATCGAATGTGACCCAGATTTCCATCTCATCTTCATTGATGTCGTTTGTCGAATCTCCATCCCCATCGGAATCAAATGAGAGATCAAGGTCCCATTCATACTTCAAATCAGGAAGATCTGTTGCTGTATCTGTGGTTAGATTACCGGAAAGGCCGAACATTTGATCAGCCTTTGGAACTGCATTGCTAATCCAAATATCGGCCACAGGCGCACGATTCCGGACGGTGAAATTCACGGTCTGAGATGTGCTTGCACCATCATCGTCAGTCACATGGAAGGTGGCAAGATACGTTCCTGAACTTGACCACGCATGACCCTCAATGGATGGTCCGGTGAGATCACAATCATCATCTGAACTACCTTCATTATCCAAATTCGTGTATGGGTCAAGGTCCCAGCAAGCGACCAAACTGTCGGCATCGCTGGAAGAGTCGCTGTATTCAGCAGTATAGAGTGCAGGTTGATCTTCCCAAAGTGGAAGTGGCTCCTCAAAGGTCGTAATCGTCGGTACAACGTTGTTTACCCTGAGATAAGCCGTGATGGTTCCAGTCGTCTCATCATCATCGTCAAAAATTTGCAGAGTGATTGTTCGCATGTTCTGCATCCCGATGGTGTTGGGGTCAGTATCGGATTCAGACCAAGATACTGGGACCACTGAAGTCGGCCCAACCGTTGATTCGAACCAACTTGGGTTCACGTCGACGTCTGGTTGCCATTCCCAGCGCATGGTCGGCAAATCGTTGGGGGAATCTTCGACTGCGCCGACCAATTCAACCACTTGATCTTCATCTACAATCCAAACGAAGCCCTGACTGTCTTTTGGAATCGGTTCGCCAGTTTCAGCATCTCTCAACTCGATTGAGCCGTTGTAAGGTGCGATGTTGGTCACGGTGACACTGGTACTGACGGTTGTCACGGCAAAGTCATCATCCACTGCGCGGAAACTCATTGTGAATTGCCCTTCAACTTCGGGAATAACCGTGCAGGCTTGGGTAATCAAGCCCTGCGAGCAAGTGTATGGTTCCCCGTTTGGAGCTTCGGGTGGAAGCCAGAGCATATCGATTGGAGCTTCAGGTGTGACCGTGTCGATGTCACTGCGGTCATAGGCGTTGAACGTCACGGATTGGCCAACCTGTACACTTGAGGTACTGAATCCAAGATTGACGACGGCGGGTCGATTGTTAACGACGACCAATACCGAGGTTCGATCAATATCATTCTCGTCATCCACGACGGTGAGGTTGACGACATACTCACCATCATCTTCCCATGAATTTTCAATCATACAATTCTCACCGATACTGGATTCTACTGTACCATTCTCCAATTCCACATCAAACAGGCACAGAACCGCCCCCCCATCGGGGTCGATTGAGGAGGATGCATCGACGACAATCGTTTCAAAGGTTAATTTTGGAACCATACTGCTGATTGCAGCCGTTGGCAAGCGACCGACAAAGAGGGTGAACGTCCCCTGATTGTTTGATCTGTCCGCATCTTGAGTCACATCTTCATTCGGGTCAACTGTGAACAATACCTGAACATCTCCCACAGATTGTGATGATGGGACGGTCCAGGCAATTTCGGCGGTGAATACACCCAACGCGGACAAGGATGGAACGTTGACCTGACTCGATGACCCATCGGGTGCTTGAATCTCTAGAATCGTCGGAGGGGAGGGGAGAATACCACGGTTCTGTACGGGGACGCTGAATGTCAGTTCGTCTCCTGGAATTGCATAGTACCCAGTCAACGAATTCAATTGTTGGGATGCTCCATCGCGCAGACGTGAAACCGAGACACCCGTACTGACAGCAGCAAGATCAACCTCGACGAGATTCTCGTCCAATGTAAGGGTGGATACACCGATTTCGTCAGTTGAGTCAATCCATGCAATCACACCATGACTGGCATAATCAAAGCTGGTTGGAGACGAATCCACCTCATGACCTGTGTCGAACTGAAGATAGGCGCTACCATTGGCTGCGGTGGTCACGATGCGAATGTCTTCTTCAACCTCGTACGCAAACTCAACATCTTGGTTGGCCACTGGTTGCCCATTGCTATCGGTGACATTCACCCAAACTCCGAGATCTAGGTCCAAAGGCCAAGCGGGGAAGGAAAGATCGACGTCGATTTCGTGGTTTCGGGATACGGGATTATACTGATTCAATCTGAAATCAATATCTGCACCCACATCGATACCCTGGTGCCACCATGCATCATTGCGCGCATTGTCACACCACCATCGATACCCATTGATGTTGCCTGAACTGGCGTTGTATGCCGTGACATTGTAAGCATTTGAGCACCCTGAATAGGCCACACCTGGATCACCTGAACCAACAACCTCAAAGCGTTCTGTAGTCGATTCCTCACTATCTTCAGGCAACTCGAATAAATTGTCGTATACATCACCTGACCACGTGGTTGAGGTGGTGGTTTCCGCATCCCAAATTTCACCGACATTCATCGGGAAATCGTAAATTTCCTTGGGTGGTGAATAATCTGTATCGATACTGAGTGTTGCCAAATCAAGGCTGCTACCGACAACCAAACTGGCAGGGAAGCCGATGTTGTTGAAATCCACATCAAGGTTCATGTTGTAAGTAATCTGACCAAGGTCGGAAGCTCGAATGACTTCCTCCATCTCCAATTCAACTTCGAGATCACCGCCAACATTGAATCCAGAAGCAACGATGGTGGCTCCATTGTAATTGAATGTCCCAGACGAATCAAGGTCGTAGACAAGCGTCGATACATTGTCGATTGTTTCGATTCTAATGTCGACCACTTCACGAGTGAGTTGGCCTGTCAAAATGCCAACCTGTGAACCTGGAGCGCCGCCGACAACCAAGTCTTCAACGTCAAATTCTGCATCGTAAATCCATTCATCACCAATTCGCCAATCGACGACATCAATCA
>JBJLBW010000041.1:0-9056 GCA_045568015.1 Candidatus Poseidoniales archaeon
CCCTCTTGGTTCAAGACATATTTGCCGACTGGAGAGGCGCAAGTCGCCTTCAATGATGTCCGTGGAAATGTGCTTGAACACAAGTTGAATACGGTCTGCCAAGAAGCGCAGTGCCCCAATATCCACGATTGCTGGGGAAGAGGTACTGCCACGTTTATGGTCGCTGGTGAGGAGTGTACTAGGGCCTGCCGATTCTGTGCTGTTGGAACTGTGAAGGACCCACCCCCCCTCGACATTGATGAACCCGAAAATTTGGCTGAAGCAGTCGATTTGATGGGTGTGACCCACGCGGTGATTACCTGTGTCAATCGTGACGAACTCCCCGATGGAGGAGCATCTCATTACCGCGCATGTCTGGAAGCGGTTCACGCACGCAGACCAGATGTTGGACTCGAGTTCCTCTCTTCCGACCTGGATGGGAACCTTGAGGCTTTGTCAGCACTGTTGGAGGGGCTGGAATTGCGAGTATTTGCACACAATGTTGAGTGTGTTCCTCGATTGGATTCCGTGGTCAGAGATCATCGAGCATCATTTCAGCAATCCCTGACAATTTTGAGAGAGGCCAAACGCCTCAGACCAGATATTTTGACCAAATCGAGTATCATGGTAGGAGTGGGGGAAACGGATGAAGAGGTTGTCGAAGCCATGGGCCTTCTTCGCGAAGTTGGTGTGGATTTGTTGACCATTGGCCAATATCTTGCACCATCGCCGCGCCACCTTCCTGTCGATCGATTTCCAGAACCGGAGGTCTTTGGGATGTGGGATCAGGCCGCCAGAGAATTGGGTTTCAAAGCCGTAGCATGTGGGCCATTGGTGCGTTCATCCTATCGGGCGGGTCTCCTCTATGAGGAGGCAAAAGGTGGCCCTGTGACCCTCACCTACGGTGAGCCATGAATCAGCGAAACGCTATGAGCGAATTTGGAGTGGTGAGAATAATGGGCGAAGAGAAGGAGACGCAAATGCACGTTCCCGTGCCACCTCACCGTGAAGGAGGAACGTCCTTCCCCTCCCCTCACGATATCCCAGCAGGCCACCATGCAAAACCAGCCATAGATTGCGATGGGGCCGAAACCAAAGATATGGCGTATGGCCTACTTCGCGTCCTGAATGATGAGGATGAAGCGGTCGGCGACTGGGACCCAAAACTGGATGTGGAAACACTTCGCCAAGCACTGGAACACATGGTTCGAATTCGAGCATACGATGATCGTATGATGAAGATGCAACGTCAGGGGCGACTTTCGTTTTACATGAAGTGCTTGGGCGAAGAAGCGGTCAGTGTCGGCGCAGCTATGGCGATGGAGAACAGGGATATCGTCATCCCCTCATATCGACAGCAAGGGCTACTGTTTGTCCGTGGTAGAAATATGGTCGATATGATCAGCCATTGTATCACCAATTCAAATGACAATGTCAAGGGGCGTCAGATGCCGGTTCATTATTCTTGGAAAGAAGGGAACTTCGTGTCGATTTCAAGCCCGGTTGGAACCCAGTTCCCACAGGCTGTTGGAGCCGCCATGGCATTTGCCTATCGTGGCGAAGATAGTATTGCATGTTCTTGGTTGGGAGAAGGTACTTCTGCTCAGGGAGACTTCCACTATGGGCTCAATTTCGCCTCTGTTTATCGTGCTCCTTGCGTACTGGTTGTCGTCAATAATCAGTGGGCGATTTCCACCCACAGAAATCTGGCGCATGGCGGACCATCTTTTGCGGCCCGAGGTATTCCCTATGATGTCGCATCAATGCGGGTCGATGGGCAAGATTTCCTCGCGGTCTATGCCGCCCACAAATGGGCCACTGAGCGCGCTAGAGCTGGGCATGGACCCACCTTACTGGAAATGTACACTTACCGTGGCGACAGTCATTCATCATCGGATGACCCCAGTATCTACAGACCTGGGAATGAGTATGATTCTTGGCCGCTTGGAGACCCGGTGGATCGCCTCAAAGCGCATCTGATGAAACTCGGTGAATGGGATGATGAGCGCCATGCAGAACTTGAGGAACAATGTACGAAAGAAATCATCGTTGCATACAAGGAAGCCGAGAAACATGGAACGCTGAAGGATGGACCATTCCCTTCGGTCTCAACTCTGTTTGAGGATGTATACGAAAAGGAGCCTTGGCATCTACTCGAACAACGCGGAGAGGTGGGGATTTAGTGGCCCAGATGAGCATCATCCAAGCGGTGAACTCCGCATTGCACAACATGTTTGAGCGTGATGAAACCGTCGTCTCTTTTGGTGAAGATGCTGGATTTTATGGTGGTGTATTCCGCTGTACCGCTGGATTACAGGAAAAATTCGGAAAACATCGATCCTTCGATACGCCACTGGCCGAAGGTGGAATCATGGGGATTGCAATCGGCATGGGGATGAATGGACTTCGACCCGTAGCAGAAATTCAATTCGCAGACTACATTTTCCCCGGATTTGATCAGATTACCAATGAGTTGGCGAAACTTCGTTACCGTTCAGGTGGAGAATACAGCGCCCCGGTCACGATTCGTACCCCTTGTGGTGGAGGCATCAAAGGTGGACACTACCACAGTCAATCTCCGGAGGCATACTTCACCCACACACCAGGGTTGAAGGTCGTCATTTGTTCCAACCCCTATGATGCAAAGGGATTGCTGATCTCCTCGATCGAGTGTAATGACCCCGTCATTTTCTTTGAACCGAAGCGACTCTACAATGGACCGTTCGATGGCGATCACACCGCAGCCATGGTCAAGTGGGACAGTCACCCTAAGGGCGACGTCCCCGAGGAATACTACAGCATTCCATTGGGTAAGGCGGAAACGATTCGAGAGGGCAATGATGTCACGATTCTTTGCTACGGTACCATGGTTCACGTCGCAAGTGCTGCTGTTGAAAACAACGGTATAGATGCGGAGATTATCGATTTGAGGACATTGGTGCCTCTGGACATTGATGCGATCGAAGATTCGGTCAGAAAAACCGGGCGATGTGTAATCGTACACGAAGCCCCGCGGACATCGGGATTCGGTGCCGAGTTGATGTCGCTCGTTCAAGAGCGATGCTTCTGGCATCTGGAAGGACCGATTCAGAGAGTCACAGGATGGGACACACCCTATCCTCACAGTTTGGAGTGGGATTACTTCCCAAGCCAAGCCAGAATTACAGAGGCGATACAAGCCACAATGGAGGAATAGAAATGGGCACGGATGTATTCAAGTTACCAGACATAGGAGAAGGTGTTGTCGAGGGCGAAATTACCGCTTGGCACGTCGCTGTGGGCGACACGGTAGTCGAAGACCAAGATATGGTCGACATCATGACCGATAAGGCGACGGTTGGAATCGGTAGTACGGTGGATGGAAAAGTCACCAAACTCCATGGAGCCATCGGCGATATGATTGCTGTCGGTGCACCATTGATCGAATTCGAAGTCGATGGTGAAGGCAGTTCTGCGGCAGAACCTGAGCCCGAACCGGAGCCCGAACCGGAGCCCGAACCAGAACCAGAGCCCGAACCAAAGGCCGCACCAGCTCCTGCTCCTGCTCCTGCACCCACACCTGCACCTGCACCAGCACCAGCACCAGAACCAACGCCCACCTCTTCACGCAGACCCCTCGCATCACCTGTCGTTCGTCGACGGGCGAAAGAGGAAGGCGTCTCACTTTCCCAAGTCAAGGGAACAGGACCCGCAGGGCGGATCACCCATGCGGATTTGGATGCACATCTTACTCGACCACAAACGGTCGGTGGACTGCCCGTTAGTATGCCTGGACAAGAGCGAACTGGGGTTACCGAAGTTCCTGTCGTCGGCCTGCGTAGGAAGATTGCTGAACAAATGACCAAATCATACACCACCATTCCGCATTTCTCGTATTTTGAAGAAGTCGATGTGACCGACCTTGAAACACTCAGACAATGGATGAATGCCAACCGAACGGAAGACCAACCGAAGTTGACCTATCTACCGTTCATCATGCAGGCGCTCGTCAAGTTATTCCAAGGTGAACATGGAGGTTGCAACGCAACGTTCGATGATGAAAACGGAATGCTGTCGATTCACAGTGCAATCAACATCGGTATTGCCACAACAACTGACCGTGGCCTGTATGTTCCTGTCGTCAAACACGTAGAGGCGAAGACAATCTGGGAAGCGGGAGCGGAACTTCTGCGAGTTGCAACCGCAGCACGAGATGGAAGCGCTGGCCTGGATGACTTGACAGGGTCCACGTTCACAATTACCAGCCTTGGTCGCGATGGTGGTTTGGGTGCAACACCGATTATCAATCATCCAGAGGTTGGAATCCTCGGCGTCCACAAGGCGGTTGATAGAGCCGTGGTCATCGATGGAAAAATCACCATTCGAAGAATGATGAATCTATCTTCCTCATGGGATCACCGAGTTGTCGATGGAGCCGATGGAGCCGCTTTGGTTCAAGGTCTGAAGAAATTACTCGAGCATCCAATCTCGATTCTCTGAGGTGGCAATATGGACGATATCTCTTGCCAAGTTTTGGTCGTAGGCGCAGGCCCAGGTGGTTATGTAGCTGCCATTCGGGCGGCTCAACTCGGACTCGATACCGTGATTGTAGAAGGCGACAAAGCAGGAGGAACCTGTTTGATTCGCGGATGCATCCCCTCCAAAGCCCTGATTCATGCGGCGGAAAGAATGGACCATTTGGCTCAACATGTCGATGGCCACATGGGTATGAAAATCGATGGTTCGGTCTCATTGAACATGGGTGAACTCGTCTCTTGGAAAGATGAGATTGTCACCAAACTCAACAAGGGTGTCGAGCATCTGCTCAAGAATGCAGGTGCACGATTGATTTCAGGTTGGGCTACGTTCAAGGATGCAAAACATTGTACTGTAGAGACCAAAGATGGACCGGTCAATATCGAAGCGGAAAACGTCATCCTTGCCACCGGTTCAATTCCAATCGAATTGCCCTTCA
This sequence comes from Candidatus Poseidoniales archaeon, assembly GCA_045568015.1. GTDB lineage: Archaea > Thermoplasmatota > Poseidoniia > Poseidoniales > Thalassarchaeaceae > MGIIb-P. Next base: position 4,934 of record JBJLBW010000041.1, read on the forward strand.
TGAAATTCGATGAAGAATACATTTGCTCATCGACCGGTGCGTTGGATTTGGATGCACTACCCGAGAGGGTTGCTGTCATCGGAGGAGGATACATCGGCCTCGAATTGGGCATCGCTCTACGCAGACTTGGATCTGAAGTGACCGTCATTGAAGGGATGGACAAAGTTCTCGCAATTTTCGATGACGAATTGCGCCGACCCTTGACGACATGGTTGCGAAAGAATGGCGTGACTACTCATGTCAATTGTCTGGCCCAAGGGGCGGAGGTCAAGGATGGTGAGGTCATACTTACTTGGAAAGATGCAGATGGAGAAATGCAATCGGAAAACTTCGACCGAGTGCTCGTAACCGTTGGACGGAGACCGAATACCCGTGGATGGGGTTTGGAGAAGATGGGGCTCCGAATGGATGCGGATGAACGGTTCATCCGAATCGATGATCAATGCAAAACCTCGATGCGCGGCGTCTATGCGATTGGAGATGTATCCGGTGAACCCATGCTTGCACATCGTGCCAGTGCTCAAGGTGAATTGGTGGCCGAAATTATTGCTGGTCACAAGCGCTCCTTCGACCCTGTGGCAATTCCTGCAATCGTATTCACTGAACCTGAGATTATCTGTGTTGGCTTGACACCGGATGAAGCGAAAGATGCGGGTGAAGAAATCATCATCGGAAAATTCCCACTTGCGGCCAATGGTCGCGCTCTGACGATGGAGGCTGAGAAGACTGGAGGGTTCGTGCGCGTGGTCGCGCGCGAGGAAGACCATGTGATTCTCGGTGTCCAGGCAACAGGAAGTCATGTCAGCGAACTGTCGGGAGAATTCACACTCGCACTAGAGATGGGTGCGGTACTCGAAGACATTGCTGGAACCATTCACGCACACCCCACGATGTCGGAATCCTTCCATGAAGGAGTTCTCAAGACGTTGGGACATGCCATACATACGGTTTGATCAAACCTCGTAGACGGTGCCCCAGTGGTGGATATCCTCTGGTAAAGAGAGAACGTTTCGCCCTTTCTTCATCCAAGCCCAACCTTCGTCGATCCAATCGTATAGATTCTCCAAATCCGCATCGGAAAAAGAGGCCTTTTTGGCCAGTTCCTTGACGACATCCATCTCGCGAGCATCATAGTGGCCATCGGCTGCCGCCATCAGCAATGCATCGCGTAGTGCAATTCGAAGGTGGGCAGGGTGCATGTGATCGGCGGCGTTGATGAAACTCCGGCCACGCTTCAATTCCTGGCGAAGGATAACTCTCTCTTCAGGTGGAAGTAGAGCCATACCCATTCTCGATTCGTAATTGGCGTATTCTTCGGTTGAAATTCGTCCATCTGCAAGTGCAACTGCAGCCAAGACTCGACAGTATGCTTTCCGGTCTTCTTTGTCGAACATATGCAGCGTATCTGGGAGCATGCCCCCGGCTTTGTCATCGTGTTATTGAATCCATTGACTTCATGCCCCGCCTACCCCACCGAACATCATGGCGGAACCGCGTGTAGTTGAGGTCCTTCGGCTTGGCCTTACAGAATATCCAGACGCTGAATTCTTGATGCGTGAATTTCAGCAGCATCGATTGCTGGACATCATTCCCGATACTCTACTCTTCTGCAGCCATCCTGAGATTGTGACCATTGGCCCAGCAGCTCGACGAGATGAGGTCGTCGTACCATCCGATTATCCAACCACAGATGTTGATCGCGGTGGTGGAATCACTTGGCATGGACCGGGGCAATTGGTCGTTTATCCGATTTTCAAGTGGGACCTTGAGGGCGAATCAAACGTCAAGCACATCACGGCTAAATTGGAACAGTGGGCGATTTCGGGCCTTGCTGCGCTTGGAATCAAGGCCAATACCGATGAACGAATGCAAGGTATTTGGGTTCAAGGTTCGAAAGTGGGTTCGGTTGGCTTGGCCTTCCGAAAATGGGTTTCGAGACATGGATTTACCATCAATTTCGCAACGCCAAAGGGGCGTGTCGAAGCCCTTGATGGATGTGGCCTTAACGCTGGCACGACAACTTCACTGGACCGGTTGGGGAACGAAATTTCAGCCGATGAGTTGACCGATGCTCTATTGGGTTGTATGTCGGATTCGCTCAGTAGAGAGAATGCGAAGTCTTGAGAACTACCGGTTATTCCACAGTCGTATGTATCGCACGAGCAACCCAGCACTGAACGACTCGGTTTTCAGCATTAAGGACCTGCTACAGGACAAGATGACCATCGAAGGTGTGGCCGAGAAAGGCCTGCTCACTTTCTTCGTAGTGATGATCAGTGGAATGTCTGTCTTTGGATTGTTCATCACAGGCAATACCGAGTTGGCATTCATGCTCAGCATTGTCGGATGGGTAGCAGGATTCATCTTCTTCTTCGTGATGCTATTCACAGGTTTGGCTGAGAATCCGATTGCTGTACTCACTTACGCAGCCTTACAAGGTCTGTTTCTGGGCGGAATTACCACGTTGTTTGAAGCGGCGTACCCGGGCATTGCGATTCAAGCATTCATGTTGACTGGGGCAGTATTCGGTGGAATGCTGGTCATCTATCGAATGGGAATCATCAACGTGAATGATAACTTTCGTATTGCGGTTTACAGTGCCATGTCTGCAGTATTCCTCGTCTACATGATTACGATCATTTTTGCTCTGGTGGGTGGGCCTCAAATCCCCTACATCCATGGTAGTGGCCCCATTGGAATCGGATTCTCTTTGCTGGTAATCGGTCTTGGAGCACTCTGCTTAGCATCCGACTTTGATTTCATCGAGCGCGGCGTCGAAAACGGAGCGCCCAAGAGTCTCGAATGGAGAGCTGTCTTCGGGCTTCTCGTGACTTTGGTTTGGATTTACCTTGAAATGTTGAGATTGTTGGCCAAAATCCAGAGTCGCCGGTGATTGCGGTGGAACCGCAACTGGGTGGCCCGGTTTGCGGTGATGCAATCCCGCCTGTGGATTACCTCTCTTGGTATGTGCCGCGTTTGCAAGAAAATCGCCCTCACGATCTTTCACAATCTGGATTTGCCCACCAATGGGATGTCGATTTAGACACCCAAGATATGCTCGGATTCTGGAAAAGTGGTGATGATCCGTCGAAGTGGGTTGCGGAACGCCATGGTGTGGATTTGAATCAGGTATGCATTGCACATGGCACTTGTCAAGCACTTTCTTTGGCCATCTTGGCAGCACTACCCAAGGATGGACCGCGCGTTGTAGGTGTGGAAATGCCTTCATTTGCAGTTGTATCTCAATGTGCGAGATTGCTCGGATGTGAAGTCATACCATTCCATCGAGGACCCAATCCTGGTCCATGGACATTGAACAGAGACGAGGTAATGGATATTCTTCCGAAGGTTGGCGTCATTGCATTCACACCTGTCATGAACCCCACCGGCGAGATGATTTCAGAAGAGGATCAAGATTGGTTGATCAAAGTCACAACAGAAGCGGGCGTCAATATCGTATCCGATGAGGTCTATCTCGATGCTGCGAAGGGTACAGAATTCTATAGACCAATGTATTCGCGCTCCGCAAATGCAATCTCAATCAATTCTTTGACGAAGACATACGGACTGGGTCCACTCCGCTTTGGATGGATGATTGGTGACCCAAAATTCGTCCAAAATGCCAAACATGCCTTCCAAAATATGCAGGGGATGGCCAGCGCACCTTCGGTCTCAATCGCTGGTGCTGTTTTCCCGCGTTTGGATGAGGCACTCGATGCCATTTGGGAGGCGCGAGAACGCAATTTACCGAAGTTGATTGAAGTTCTCAAAGCACATGAAATCCAATGGACACCGCCGCCATTCGGAATTTTCGGAGCCTTTTCGATTGGAACAGATGCGGTTGAGGCGATGGCTGAACACGGCAAGCCATTGGGTCTTCTCGCGACCCCTGGTGGCATGTTTCATGCTGATCTCAAAGATTACCTTCGCATCGGCTGGGGTGGGGATGCAGAATCATTCGAGGCTGCGATGCCCATCCTGTCACAGTTCCTGACAAGCATTCATGAAGGAAATGCGTGACGCGGGAATGATGCCTGAGGCAGTTGTGGCGATTACGGGCGCTTCTGGCGCACTCTATGCTGAACGCTTGCTGCGCGCTTTATCCGACGCTGAGTGGGAGGTT
>JBJLBW010000042.1:0-8749 GCA_045568015.1 Candidatus Poseidoniales archaeon
TGGCTGCCAAGGCCACAAAAGACCCGACTGGGGCTCTCGCAAAATCACTCTCACAAGCCATCTCACGGGGTGGTATGAAAATGGCCGATGCTGAATTGTATGAACTCATCGATAAGCAGAGGAAACGGCGCAGGAAGTCGGGTGCACAATATAATTCAGAAGAGATGGATTTGTTGGTTGGCGATATACATCATAGACCTGTCATCGTCCTATCGTTCATTGCAGTGACTACGTTAGCCGCCTGTTCTGTTGCTTGGTTGAATGGTCAATTGAACTCAGGGTTGATGATGATGGTGAGCTTGTTCGCGCTCTCTTTGACTTGGGTTTCGCGCCAACGTGCCAAAGTACACAACCTCAGATTACCCGATATCAATGGTATCGAAATGCCATTCTTTGTGACGATGGGGTCACTGGCGTTGATCTATCTTGTCGGACACTTTGGACCCCTCGGAAGCCTGTATAATCAACTCGATTTGATGGTACTCACCTTCGGTCTTCTCGGACTATCTCTCATCTCATTGTATGGTCGAGAAGACCTTCCTTGGAGGATTCCAAGTGCTGTTGAAGCAATCGTGACGATGTTACTACTTTCAAGGCTCGTTGGTGCATTGTTATTCAACGCCACACCATTTCCATTCACGATTGATTTACTCGACAGTTCGCACGGGTTCATCGATTGGCAGCTGCCATGGTTATTCCATGAAATTACGTTGATTGGTTTGGCTCTAGTTTGGGAATGGATTGAAGCGTTCCGTCGTACGAATGGGATGCCTGATCACAGAGGAGCAGCGGGTAGAGGGAGTTTCGCACTCATGATCGTCATGATTTCTGCTGGTCCTGCGGGCCTTCTGGCTGGAATATTATGCATGAAGCGCTCTTTCAATTGGAAGCAACCGGCAGGGGTTGCTCTTTCCGTATACGCAATCTTGGGTGGATTGTTTGCCTTCATTGCATGGTCTGAGGGTGATGATTATCGAAACGCTCTGCAATGGATAATATTTGCAACAGGGTGTGCAATGCTGTTAGCGCATGTCTACACAATCTTTGCCAAGATCCCAAAGTGGACGACAGCATGGTTGTGGAATGCCCACATTATCCTCCCCGTGGGTGTATTTGCAGTCGCGGGTTGGTCACCATGGTTGGTGGTTGGTATCCTAGCCTTGTCACTGACAACCTGGGTGGGTGGAATCTTGCAACTACGCCGTGGTATGCGGGTCATGGGTGCACTCGATCTTGTCTTGGCGCTGTGCCTCGCATTGTTGATTCTACAAGACCAAATCCTCGAACCAAACATGCTACTACTCATGCTTGTAGCACTAGGTATTGAGTTGGGTATTGTCGCTTGGTTAGGAACCAGACACGATATGGAATTGGCCCGAGATTGAGAAATCGTCCCTCTAAGAGGGACGGGTAACGTTCAAGCAGGTCGGCGGTGTAGACATGCTCGTGAGCGGGACTTGGATTTCGGATCGGCCTGAGGCGGAAGAACATCCCGTCGTGCCAATCGGACTCAATGAGATGGCTGTTCCTCGGATTTCTATTCTCGCCAGTTTCGGCACAATTGCAATGCTACTATTATCTGCAATTTGGCTTGGTTTTGCGGCCAATTCATTCCTCAACCAATTCGAAGATGCCTTTGCTGCTGTAGCCGAAGAAGACATCCAAGTCGATGGGCGATGGACGTGGGAAGCCACCCTCCTTTTCGATGGTTGTGATGCCAGAAACGGTGATTGGAACTGGCCTGCAAATCTGGCTGGTCAGGACGATGTTTTCTGGTTCCCCGGCGAATTGGAATGCATTTGGGAACATCAGGGTGTAGGCGATTATGCACACTTGGCCATTCACAATGTCGATGATGAACGTGATCTACCTCTCTCGATTGAAGTCAATCATGCTGCAATATCGATTGATGGTAACGGACAGAGTGCCGTCACATCGGTTGCAGCTGGGGATGCAATCGTCATCCCGCTCCGGCTGGAGAATATAGTCGAAGAGGCTCAATTTACAATCGAAGTTGTTCACGTATCCTTGCCGTCCGCCAAAGTCAGTTTGGATGTGGATATGTTTTCGGATATGTCTGATCGAGATCGCCATGCTAGAAGCGAAAGGATGAGTGTGGCTTACACCGTCTGGGATGCTGACTCAGATGAGCAATTGGATTCTGGTACCCTACCTGCAACGGCTGGAGAGGACCCGATGTGCAATACTGAGCCACCGATTCCATGGGTCTGCTATATCGAAGGGTTTGGTTGGGGCCTTGTAGGCCTGGATGCCGATATGCAAGAGTCGCTCACATTGTCGGGAACAAGTCATCGTATTCTCCTCCCTCCAGACTTGGCATATGGTAATAGTGACGGGCATGAACTCCAAGATTCATGGCTCTTGTTTGATTTGGAACTTGAACAATTGTTCATCTGAAGTGTCAGCCGAAAGGGACTTGCATACCTACCACATGCTCGTTTCATGGCGGGTATCAAACCAGTGGTGATGACACCGGATGGCAATGCTCGGGCTTATGCCGATTCCAGCGCGCCTGCGCGCGAGGAAAGGGGCGGCCTCGCCTTCCATTCAACCGATGAAATGCGACGTTTGGCGACGCCTTGGTCTGTCGCCCTCGCGCGCGCAAAATTATTGCAATCGTGCGACATCCCATCAGGGATTGTGTTGGATCCTGCCTGTGGTAGTGCAATTCAATTGAGCGCGCTTTGTTCGGTGCTAAATCGTCCGGGTTTGGGAATCGAATTGTCTGGTGCAGCAGCTCCGCTTGCGGCAATCAACCTCGAACGTTGTGCAACATGGACAGGGCAAGAATGGGGGCATTCAAGCAGAGTGCTTTGGGGAGATGGGATTGCTGCAGATACAATATTGCAAACCTATCACCAAAGCATTGGAGCAAGTTCACCAATCGCGTTGGTTCACATCGACCCTGCGAGACCACAAAACGCTCAACAGCACACATTGGATGAAATGCAGCCGCGCCTAGACCCGCTCCTATCAGCATGGGCCCCATTCCTTCCAAAAGTACCTGCACTGATTCTTGATCTATCACCCCGATTATCGGACGCGCAACGCATGGAAGTAGAGGGGATAATCACCTCTATTTGGGGTGATGTTTCTCGAACTTGGCAATGGATGACTCAAGGTAGAGGGCGTGTCGACAGGTTGTCTCTATGGGTGGGCTCGTGTTCAATTGCGCAACCAAATCGATTGGTGCGCCTATCAAAGGATGGAGGAGTGAGTTTACTCTCTGGGATACAGGAGGCACCAATCGTGGATGGAGGGTCGATCGAAATTGGTCAATTCCTAACCATTGTCGATCCATGTCTTGTCGCTAGTGGATTGGCCGAATCATGGCGCAATAACGCGATTGATGAAGGTGGTTCTCGATGGATAAAACTCACCGGGAGGCGACCTGTTTTGGTGAGTGGTAATTCAATTTCAAATCAAAAGGACGTGAGGGATTTTGTTCAAATCACGGGGCGTGTTGTAGAAACTGTTTCAGAGGTCTCATTTGAATCTCTAGAGGGGGTTGCTGAAACTGCAAATTCAGCAGGGGTTTCAAGTTTGAAATTACGATGCCAAATCGATCCTGATATACAACCAAAATTACAATCTGCAATCGATCAAAAGATGAAAGAATATGGTCCGCAATCCAGCGAAACGCAGGGATTCATCACCGAATCTGGAGAAGGATTCGCAATCTGTCAACGAATGTGAATCCTGCCCCGTAGGGGCATTTCGTAGCCTGCGAGCCGTTCATATAGGGGGGGCGAGTCGCGAGGATGCCTCACATGAGGCCACTGGGCGACCGGTGAACAGGGGAGGACCCAAGAATGGCAAAAATTGACGAAACAGAACTCGGAGCTGATTTCAACTACATCATCCGACTTGCTGACAGTGACGTAGACGGACTATCCCGGATTGGGATGGGTTTGACAAGTGTGAAAGGAGTCGGTGTTCGTACCGCCCTTGCAATCTGCAAAATTGCAGGTATTGACAAGGACAAAATGGGTGGACATCTGACCGATGATGAACAACAAAAGATTCGTGATGCAATCGAATCTTATCCAACCGAAGTTCCACTTTGGATGCTAAACCGCCAACGTGATATCGAAAGCGGCGACGAACTACACCTATTCTCTATGGAAGTGAGCATGACTCAAGATGATGACATCGCACGTCTACGCTCAACCAAGGCATATCGTGGTCTTCGCCACGCAGCAAAGAAGCGAGTTCGTGGCCAGCGAACTCGTTCAAATGGACGATCTGGTCTCACACTTGGTGTGCAGCGAAAGAAATGAGGTGATATGAATGGGACATCCAAAATTTGCAAGACCCAAGTATGACACTCCAACCCACCCCTGGAAGAAGGGGCGAATCGAAGAGGAACATGCTCTCAAAGAGCAATTCGGACTCAAGAATATTGGAGGAATGAAGGAGATTTGGAAGGCCAAGTCAAAATTGCGCCGATGGAGGCAAAACGCGATGAAACTCATCGGCCGAGTCGACACGTCAGAAGGCCACTTCTCGCGTGAGAAGAATGACTTGGTTGAGTCTCTATACCGCCGCGGTCTACTGGGCGATGGTGCATCACTTGACGATATTCTACAGATTACCGTTGAGCACGTGTTGAGTCGACGCTTGCAGAGCCAAGTTTACTATCGCGGGCTTGCGTCATCTATGCGTCAAGCACGCCAATTGGTAATTCACGGACATATCGGTTTGGGTGACCAGAAGATGACGGTCCCAAGTTACATCATCACCCGTGATGATGAGAATGTATTGAACTATCACCACAATTCACCGTTGATGGATGCATCGCACCCAATTCGCGTTGAGATCGAAAATACTCGAGCGGCTGCAGAATATGGTGAAGAAGAGAGCGATACACCCTCTGAAGAATTTGTTGCCGGAGTCGCTGAAGCGGCTGAGGCAGCGCCTACAGCAGAGGATACTAAAGTTGAAGGAGGCGATGAGTGATGTCACACAAAGCCGTACTTCACATCTACAGTTCGTACAACAATGTACTCTTGACCGCCACCGATTTGACCGGGGCAGAGACAGTCGCCAAGGTCAGTGGTGGCCAGGTGACCAAGAAAGGAAGCGACGCAGGTGGACAGTTTGCTGCAACCAGAGCCGCAGAGCGCATTGCTGACATGCTACGTGAGAAGGATTTCACTCAAGTCATCGTCAAGTATCGCGGTGTTGGTGGTAATAAATCACCAAATACAGGCCCGGGTGCACAAGCTGCAATCCGTGCCCTAACACGTGCAGGAATGACGATTACTAGAATTGAGGATGTAACTCCAATTCCTCATGATGGAACGAAGAAGAAAGGTGGCCGTCGTGGTCGCCGTGTATGATGGATGGTGAAAAAATGGTTAAGATTGAAATTATTGAAGAGCGTGATAATCACGTTACAGTCCTTCTCAAAGAAACTGATCGGGCATTCGCCAATGCACTGCGCCGTACACTGATGAGCAATGTGCCTAAAATGGCCATTCATCGTGTTCGTTTTGAACTGGGAACAATCGAAGATAGCGGAACGGGTGAGGTTTACGAATCGGTTGGTGCACTTCCGGACGAAGTGATTGCACACCGCTTGGCCATGATTCCTATTCCGACATTCCATGACGAGTTCTGCTTCCTAGAGGACGACCCAGGGAATGAAGGGCTACCTCGCGAAGAATGGGGTACTCCTGCAAGCCAAATCATCTACCACTGCAGTGCAAGAGGTACTGCTGAGGGACATCTTGTAACCGCTGGAGATCTCAATGTTCTCGGTGAGGAAAAGTTGCAGATTCCGGAAATGTACCGTGATATCCCAATCACCAAACTTTACACTGGGCAATATATTGAGTTCTATGCATATGCCGTGCTCGGTGTGGGTTCGGATCATTCCAAGTGGAATCCGGTCTCGGGTGTTTCGTTCAGCTCGAGAAAGATTGCAACGATCGCAAAACCAGGGAAAGCCAAGGCCCTCTGGGAGTTGGATTTGACAATCGAAAAATCTGATTTCAAAAATAAGAAACTTGAGGATGTGCAAAAGGTAGAGACTCTCATTCGAGAAATGCATCATGTTGGCGACGGGACTGAAAGAATCGATGATTTCGCAGATGCGATTACAATCGAGAGTGTTCCTGGAGAATATCTGTTCAGCTTTGACACCGATGGTTCAATGACCGCTCGTACGGCTTTCAGCATGGGTTGTCAAGCGCTCGCTTCAAGATTTTCAAACCTCGATGGTCAACTCTCAGAGGAACTTTGAGTCTCATACGACTCAAGTGCACTACCCCCTACGAGGGTTCGTGATGAAGGGAAGGGCCCGAGTGGGTGGACATGTCACGCTGATTTTCAGCATTCAAGACGAATCGGAGCATTTGCTTGAACAGGGAAGTCGGGGTGCAGGATTATCATTGGATCGAGGCGTGATTATTGAAGCGGATTCTCGGCCGGGCACTGGAAGGCTCACAATAGAAGGTGATGCCCCAAGTTCAGAATTACATCATTTGGTTCTTGAAGAATTAAAGATTCTTGACCCCATATTTGGTGAATATGATTGGGATTTAACCCATGAAGGTGAATTGCCTGCTTCGCAAGGATTCGGGCTATCGGCAGCAGGGGCTATCGGTTGTGCACTTGCCATCCAAAGGGCCTTGGACGTTGATGAAGAAATTGCGCGGGCCCGTTCGATACATGTTGCGCACAGAGTCGAACGCCGACTTTCGGGTGGACTCGGTGATGTTGCAGCATTGCATGCAAGTGGTGTTGAACTTCGGCTGGAGCCGGGTTGCCCTCAGTTGCGGGATGGTCTTGGTGGACCAGGAGCAGTGCTATCGTGGCATGAAGAGATTCCACTCGTCGTGGTCTGGAGAAAATCATCGAGTCAACATACCTCAAATTACATCGACGACGCAAATTGGAAACTTTCGATTAAAGCCGCGGGGGAGCATTGTTTGTTTGGGCTCCGAGAAGGTCAGTGGGATGCCTCACGGTGGTCTGAATTATTGGCAAAGAGTGCTGAGTTCGCAGAGCGCTCGGGGCTTCTTGAAGATTCAAATCGACTCGATCTTCTTCACTTGATTGGAAGCGCACTCGCGGGAGCTGGGTTTGCGGATGGGAAGCTCGTTGCGCGCCTTTGCATGTTGGGAGAAAGTGCAGTTGTCGTTCCAAGTAAATTACCACTATCTGAGGATTGGCAAGAAATTGTCATCAATAATTTGGAGATGAGGGGACTTGGTGCTGCTTCAGCGTCGGTTGCTTCTGATGCACTCAATCTTCATTGAGTCTCTCATCGTTTAATCGCTTATTGTGCTCGATGAGTTCTGTCAAATCTATCGGACTCGCGTCCAATAGAATAGCTCCTTTCAATTTCAATCCGTCACAAAATCCATGCCGGTAAATTATCGCGCCATGACCCCATTCCTCAGCGTATCGGTTGACTTGTTTTTGGGTCTTCTTTCGCTGAAATGAAAGTCCTGCTCCATAGAAATGCTTGGCATCGATCCAAGCGACTGGGACACCATTAATTTCGACGTGGTCCAACATCAGCAAGTCAGGTGTACGAACCGGGCGTCCTTCAGATGCGACCTGCTCCTTCAGCAGCTCAGTTTGAGTTCTAAAACGGACACCATTGGCTGTAAAGTGATCACACAACACCTTCTCAAACAAATCCGCAGCGTGGTGAGTCTCTGCTTGGTTCACATGTGTCACCCGGTCTTCCGCTTCCGCTTTCCTGAATTCCGCTAAATCTCGTTCCTTCAATTTCTTATCAGGTTCCCGAAGAGTTTCCTTGATACGATTTTTTGACCAATTTCGTGCAGTTAGAATCGCACGGAATAGATTGACCGGAGGAAAATCATAGCGTTTTGATAGTGATAGAACACTTTCGCCGCCCTCATATTTCCTACTCATCTCTCGTGCTCTGCGTTGTAGTCTCCCATGGCTAAAAACAGCTTTTTCCTGATTTAGAGCCGCACGAAGACTCAATGCCTGTTCAAGTGAAATCGGGCGATCGCCAAGCTGTTCAGCAATTTCGTCTACTCGATCGTCATCGAGAAAACCAAATTCACCGGGTTTGCAGACAATATCGTGCACTTCTCTCTCAACATTTTTCGGAACCGGTGAAAGTTTCCAGTTCATCTTGATTTCTTTAGGTGGAGGGTCGAGGTTGATGGGAAGGCCCATCGCAGGAGGGGTTCGATCAAAGCGCTCTTTCGCTCTAAGCACTGCTTCTTCGTCGATTTGAGATGGTGTATTTTTCTTCGATCCGCCGCGGCGTCTTTTTCGTTTTCGAGAGCCGCCTTGACCCTCCTTACGATTGGAATTTGAACTCACTGTTTACCTCCAGCGATAGAGGGTTCATGAATCAGCGGTAAGCAAACGGTGCCGCCGCTTCGCGAACATGTCGTAACCATAATCTCGTAATGGTCGAGGAATCAGCCACAACAAGGCTCCAGTAATTTTCCAATGCAATCTGAGTTTCCATAGCATACGACAAACCGCACTTGAGCGAGCATGCCATTGATTGTCGTTGACTACATACACAGAATCAACATTGACTAGTGATTCCGGGCAAGACCCCATCACTGTTTCACCTTCTGGTGATTCCTGAGGAATCAATTCAAAGGCGTTTTTTGAATCATGTTTGGAAATCCATTGAGCCCAACGATTGCAGGTGGAACAAAAACCGTCGAACAAAACGATGGGCAACGAATCATCTCCAAGCAATACCTGGCTCTAATGGTAG
>JBJLBW010000043.1:0-8670 GCA_045568015.1 Candidatus Poseidoniales archaeon
CGAGTGGAGGTTTCTCGTCGTGCCATCGTGACCGCAGCTGATTCATTGAGCCAATCTTCGCCGGTAGCATCTTTGTGGTTGACATTCCACCGCGCATAGGTGTAAGTGTAGCCACCTGAATTGGCCGGAACAAGATCTCCTTGATTTGAAACCCCAACGATTGTACCGTATGAGGGTGGTATGAATTCGTACGAGGCGACATGGCCTGGAAGTGCGGCCAAAGTCATGTTGGTGCGAACGGAACTGCCCATCGTGAGCAATCCCTGATAGGCGCGTTCGACGTCCATTCCTACCTCGGTCATCCCAAGTTCGGAAGGGTCCACACTGATGGCGAGAGTCGTTCGAAGGCAAAGGGGTGGATTGTATGCATCATTCGGTAGTCCAGCAACCTCATCCGCGCTATCTTGGTCGCGATCATCTGTACATTCAACGGTTTGATCTTCGTAGGTAATCTGATTCACATACGTGGTCTGAACTCCTGAAGCGGTACCAAATCCGTTGTCGATTAAACTGGTAACAGTCGAGGATACGGAATTGAGGAGCATGTTTCTGACCGTTGAACCTGAAAGGGTGACATAATCGAGATAATTGCGAATGTAATCGGCTGGAATCCCATCCATCGAAGCATTCGACCCATTTCCTAAAGGCAAATCTTCGAGCATAATGTCATCTCTTCGAATTTCGTGAATGGCCCATTCCAATGTCACCGACATCATGGTGGAATTCGCCATGGCGACATTGTATCGCCCTTCGATCCATTCCATGGATGTCGTTTCATCATCGGCAAAGTTGTAGTCATCACAAATTCCAGATGTACTATTCCATGTCTGGCAAATCGTGTTGACGACCTCTTCGTCACCGGGGTCAGCAGAAATTGTGGGAGCGCCTGGAGACAGAATCAGCAGGCCGAGGATGAACCATGCCATCCGAGCCCGAGGCGCAACCATAGAACAACTTCCTGCTCTGGTGGTTTAATTGGGTAGTGGCTCAACGAGTGGTCATGGCCCCCACTACGACACCTCAAATGCGCTTGGAGAAAGCGCTGACTGAGAGACAGGGGGGGGCGTTGCCAGGTGAAATTCCCACTAAGTGGGAAAAATTCGCTGATGTGGTCATATTGCCACAAAATGCATTCCGTGAGGCGGGTTGGAATCCCGATGACTCACTGTGGGAAAACGTGGCCGAATCTCTCAATGTCAAGCGAGTCGCTCGGATGGGTGAAGTTCACGGTGAATATCGAAACAGCGGAGTTGATTTGTTACTAGGGGGAGACGATTGGGTTGTCCGTCGAGAACACGGAATTGACTTCGGTTACAATTTCACTCAATGTATGTGGAGTGCTGGCAATGTCACCGAACGGGGCCGAATCGCAAATTGGAATCATGACGGAGAGAAAATTCTCGACCTCTATGCTGGAATCGGTTACTACACACTGCCTTTCCTGAGTGAAGGTGCTCGTGGCCCCAATGGGGAACGTGGACAAGGTCGAGGCGCGGCACACGTGGTCGCTTGCGAATGGAATGAGAATGCGATTCGTGCGCTCAAATGGTCACTCGCAGCAAACGATTTGGAAGACCGCTGCACAATTCTCGAAGGGGACAATCGAAAGACGAATTTTCAACCGGAATTTGATCGTGTCAATCTCGGACTGTTGCCTTCCTCTGAAGATGGGTATAATATCGCCATTCAAGCACTCAAACCCGAAGGAGGAGTCTTGCATGTTCACGGTTTAGCAATGGGTGGAAAAGAAGAGGAATGGGCTTTGGATTTAGCAAAACGACTAGATAAATTGGGCTCATTTTCCTGTACAGTCATGCAAGTTGAGAGGGTGAAGTGGTATGCCCCTCATCAACGCCATATCGTGGTCGATATCCATGCTTCACCAGTGTCGTGTTGAAGAACCGACTTTGACACCGAAGCGCCATGGACCTTGGCATTGAAACCGAAGCCGTCGCTCTCGCCGCCCCGTATGTTCTGGGGTTCATGGGCTTCATGTATGGTATTCTAATCGTCTTCACCGCCCTCAAATGGAATCAATCACAAGATGTCATTCGCAATATGTGGACGCGGTCATTGGTGGCGACTCCACTGCTGTTTTTCCTCTTTGCATCCCTTGAATTCGGAGTGGCGACATGGGGTTTCTTGGTCGGTGTTTTCGCCTTGGGTGCACACAGAGAATATTGTGCGGCCATCGAGCTGAAAGACAAGGGGATGCAAATGTTTGGAATGTCGGTATTACTCGTTTTGATTCTCTTGGCGATGAATCCTGACGTTACCGAAATCGAGGTGTTGTCATGGGCGGGACCAAACGGGGCCGGATTACTGGGTCTTGCGTTATTTGTCGGGGCCTTTGGAACATGGGCTGTACCCATCGTACAGGATCGTTCTGAGAATGTCACAAGCGATGTGGGTCGGGCCCTCATCGGCTTCGTTCTAGTCTGGTTCTTCATCCATGGAATCTTCTTGCTGCACTTGGGAGCAATCGGCGTAGGTGCCTGTATTTTTGCGATCGTAAACGTCTCGATTACCGACTCGTTTGCACTTATTTTTGGCCGAATTTTTGGCCGCCATAAATTCCGTCCAGTCCTGTCTCCAAAGAAAACTTGGGAAGGTGTATTTGGAGGACTCACCATGGCCGGAATTGCAGGATATATTGCCCAGCCATTACTCGATTCATTCACTGCGTTTGAAACGGCAGGTTTGGGCGTCTTACTGGCCATGATTGGAACCATGGGCGACCTCATGTTATCCTCGTTAAAGCGGGATCTGGAATTGAAGGACTGGTCACAAATGTTGCCGGGTCACGGCGGGATTCTAGACCGCGTAGATTCGTTCATCTTGGTGGCGCCAGCCCTGTATTGGATTCTATTGCTGTTAGGTGTCTAGGCGAAGCAAGGCATCGACGGCTTCCTCCATTTCCTCGTCATTGTAGGTGGGTAATCCATCTTGTTTAATCGCCCATACGACTCCACCCAACAAGGCAAATGACCACAGCCACATGGTCACCCAGAACAAAGCACCGCCGACGGTTCCCAACAGGGCACCAAATCCACCAGTATCGTCCTCAGAACTTTCGGGTGAGGCCACAACCCCAATCATGTCGATATTCGAAATATGGACTTCGTAAATCGGTCGCCCCGCCGATGAGGCGGGATTGGTTACAGGTTCCAGTCCCGACGGGTCGTCAGTCGTAGGTACCATCGCAATCGCACGGACATGACTCATCCCCTGTCGGACGACTCCGAATGTTGCATAGCCCTCATCATCCCGGTTTTCAGGATCGAGTCCGTGTGCTTCAGTCTCTGCGATATACCATTGCGAATCTGCGCTGTCTGGGTCTTGGGAACGTGCCATCCCAATAGCACCATCCACGTGTGATAGGTTCTCATTGTGCTCTAATTCGAGAGTGTGTCCATCGCCCCCGCTTCCACAGGTCAAACTTGTCGCTGGATAGATGCCGACTGTTTTGCAGGTTGGATCTCCTGCTTGTGTGACGAAATCATCGATGACCCGGTGGAAAAATATGCCATCGTAAATGCCACTTTCAACGTGCAAAATCATCATTGCAGTCGTCTTTGGAGCCCATTCGGGAAATAATTCGATGTGAATTTCACCATCGACTTCTGCAAACAAATGGCCTGGTCTGTAAGTGACTTGGATAATCAAAACCGGATCTCCGGGTCGGGGGATATCCATTGGGCTACCCTCCAATTCAGGACCGTCGTCCCATGTGGCTGGATCGATTTCGTTGTCGGACCAATGGGTGTTTCCATTTTGTGCGCCTGCGCCTGGCATTGCGATGAGCAAGAGGGCCAGCAGAATCGCAATGCGGGGTCGAGCCATCGGTCCACCGTAGAACCGGTCACAAATGAGCCCATCGGCCAAGCGTCATCCTCATGACACACCGCCCCTTAGGGCGGTGCATGGCGGAAGCCGAAGAGCGGCGTGAGTTCCTTCGACTCAACATTGCACTTGGGGCTACCATTGGTGTCGTCATACTGTTCATGATTCTCGCATCTGTTTGGGGTTCAGGTGCTCTACAAAATGGTGAGGAAGAAAGCGAAAGTTGGTGGAATGTCCCACTACATGAGCGTCACAAGATGGACCTCGATTACACTGGGACTCGGAGCAGTTTGCCCGTTGCGGGGATTTACAATTGGACCGGGCCGAGTGAGTATTTTGTCGAAGTTGATCTGCCCGCCAGTGAGCAAGACGCCGGCTATCCAGAACCGGCATTGATGCATGTGGCACTATGGTTGCCGGATGTCCCTGAAGGGCAAACTGTGCCGGTTATCGCGACCATTCACCCATACTATGACTTCGGAACCGAGGTCGCTGATAGTGACTCCAATCCGAATACAATTCCTGACGGTGGTGTTGGTGCTTGGGTCTTGGATCAATTCGTACCTCACGGTTACGCTTTGGCACAGGTCTCAACCTTTGGAAGTGGAAAATCCACCCATTGTCAAGATGTCAAAGGGCTCGGCGAGCAGGTTGGGATCCAAGCCGCTGTGGATTGGTTGGGCAAACAAGAATGGTCGAATGGAAATGTCGGCCTGATGGGTAAATCATATGCTGGAACCACCAACTGGGAAGCGGCTCAGAACCCATCTGAACATCTGAAAACAATCGTACCCATCTCTGGAAGTATCGGCGTTCAACAGATGTTCTATCGAAACGGTAGCAGTGAAGCGCGTGCTGTTGGTTACGATTTGGCCTATCAAGGAGCAACCTCAGATATGACGACGGATGATTTGCGGGTTTGTAGCGACGACGTCGTGGGCCCTGCAATGCCGGTGACGACATCCCTTGCCGCGGAGGCATTTGGAGCTGAATGGTCAGATTACTGGGAAGAGAGATATCACCTTGGAGATGTCATTGAAAATTACAACGGCAGTGTCTACATTGTTTGGGGATTACAAGATTGGAACGTCGATCCCTATCACGCATTCCCGGCCTATCAAATGCTACGTGATGCGGGTATCCACACCCGTGCGATCAGTGGACAGTGGGCACACAACTACGTCGATCAACCGGACAGGCACGGTGAATTGGGTAGTGGGTATGGTGGTGAGGCATATCCGAACATGACTCGAATGGATTGGGCCATTGAGTTGTGGAATTGGTTCGAATATTATCTCAAGGATTCTGGAGAAGAACCTGAAGCGCATGTTCAGATTCAAACACACGATGGAATGTGGCACGTCGAAGAAACATGGCCGCCAGAAGACTTGACTTGGGACCTTGCAACACTGGATACTGCAACCGCTCAAGGTGGAGTGGTCAGTGCGACCTCTTCTGCTACCATTATCATGCCTGAATTGACTGAAGACATCCACATTTCTGGGTTGCCAACCCTGCATCTATCTGTAACCGCCCGTAGTTGCAATGGTGGACAAATTTTCGCGACGATGTATTCTGATGCTGAAGATCTAAGATTGGGTCATGCAACCATGGATTTGCGTTATCGTGATGGTGGATATGATGCTGAGGTTGTTTTCCCATTCCAAACCTACACCATGCTGATGGAATTCAATCCGTTGGATGTGCGTTTGCAAGCGGGTGATTCGATTCGAATCGAATTGACTGAAAGCGGAGAAGATTACCTTCCATCGACTTGTGCTGCGATCGGTTTGAGTGTGAATTTTGATGAATCCTCAACATTGGGGTTGCCATTGGTCGACCGCCCGGTTGACGATGAGCGTTGGTTCTTTTCACCACCTTGGTGGGAAGATCCCGACAATGCCGTCGGTTTGTGAATCAATCTTCGTAAGGGTACCAATCTTCTTCGCCTTGAGGGCGATACCACCAGGCACCATCATCGTCTTGCCACCATTCGGTACCATCCTCATCAACATTGGTGGAATCATCGGTTTCTTCTTCGGTTTCAACGCCCATTTCTGCAGCGATTTGGCGCTTCAAATCACGTGCTTCATCTTCGACATCGTGGAATACACGATTGCCTGGGTCTTGTGATTGCATGCCTTCATGATCACCGGAAGCGATGGCTTCGTCGGATTCTTTGAAGAAATCTTCAGCCATCTTCTGACGATACTCTTCGTATTCATCGCGACCGAAGGAACCAGTGAAGGTTCCGTCCCGCGAGCGCATCAGTTGATCGAGGTCGACGTTGCGCCCAAGATCTAATTCAGGAGCGTCGGGCAAGTCATCGCCTTCGTAGAATTCTTCGGAATCATCACCGAGGCGGGGGTAACTTTTGCCATCGGGGTGAATCTCTTCGACCTCTTCCATCAATAGGTCGTGTTCCTCCTCATCGATTTGCTCTTTGTCGAGGGTTTTGCGGACCGTGCTGACAAACTTGTCACACTCTGTGGCCAGGGCACCACCATCGAACTCGCCCGCGATTTTCTCAAGTCGATTCATGAGTTGGTCATAGGGTTTCCCTGCAAATCCACCGAGGAATCGACCGAAGCCACCCTTCTTCGCCATAAGTAAGCGATGAGTGGAACCCTTATTCAGACTTGCCAAAGAGCATCATAGCAATGGTTGCGTCTTGGTTGGTCGAAGCAGCCACATCTTACAATAGCGCTTCATTGGAGAAACGCGACGGATATTCCGCCTTTGTAATGCTCCCAATACACCATTTGGAAACCATTCTGAATTGGGCATTTGAATCTCTCCCCGATGAGATTCTCATCGGATTTGACCCACTCCAGTCGATGCCAATTGATGCTGAAATTATCGAAGCCTGTCGAGGTGTGGATCATCGGGAGGATTTGTTTGCAGGTCAGGAATTTGTCATCGGGGAACCGCATTTGGTCAATCGAGGTGATTCATTTTCAGTTCACCATGTACCCGAAGAATGGGTTGACGAACTCTTCGCAAACGATCGGGGGTCTCGCGGTGCACGATTTACACATTGGATGCACACGCATCCGAACTGTGTAGCCATCCCCTCAGCTGCTGATGCTGATGCGGCTCAACATACAGCGGGGGTCGACATGATTCTCGGAATTGAATTCAGTCCAGAAGGACCTCTACCTTGGTTTGAAGATGCGGAGGGGGTTCGGCGTCCACTCAAACCGGAACAGGAAGAAAAGAGAGGCTGGGGGTCGTGGATGAGTCGACAGAGGAGACCCGTATTGGGTCGCGCTTCCACCGGTCACAGCATCCACGGGTTGGAACTCATCGCATTCCACCGTACTGGTGTGGGTATCAATGTCTTGCTCGTCGATGATGACGGACAGCCCTATGGCTTGACACTCACTTGAAGATGGATTCGCGATAATGCGCGAGTTCCCGGATACTACCCTTGATGTCGTCAAGGGCTCGATGTCCCGAAGGCTTGACGAATCCCTTTTGCTTGGGATACCATCGACTTGAGAGTTCTTTCACACTGGATACGTCGATGCTGCGGTAGTGGCAAAATTCCTGTAATTTTGGCATGTATGCGCGCAAGAAACGCCGATCTTGTCCGATCGTGTTCCCACACAGGAGCGATTGGCCTTCTTCGCAATATTCGCGAAGAAATTCCAGCGTCCGAATCTCTGCGGTCGCATTGCTAACCTCGCTCTCACGAACGGCCTCGATGAGACCGTTCGCTGTATGGTGAGTCACGTTCCATTCATCCATCTTTTCGAGTTCCTCTTCGGGCTGGTAAATCGCGAGATTGGGGCCTTCAGCGATGATGTTCAAATCGCTGTCTGTGACGATGGTTGCAATTTCAATAATCACGTTTTCTTCTGGATCTAATCCAGTCATTTCAAGGTCAATCCAAATCAGTCGGTCGCTCACCATGACACCCCGCGAACGCCTAACATCCATAGCGATTCGCACGGCGTGCGCGCGAGGACTCATAGATTGGCGGGGTGCGGCACAGACCATGGAGTTACAGAGAGAGGTTGGCTTTCTTGAACTCCTGAAGCGGAATCCCACTTTTCGCAGACTTTGGTTTGGACTGGCAATCTCAATGCTGGGTGAATGGTTCAACACGGTCGCCCTGTTCGTGTTGATTTACACTCTGACCGGTTCGGAATTGGGCATTGGATTGCTGTTCGTAATTCGAATGTTTTCTCTCGCGTTGCCACAAGTTTTCACAGGTATGTTGGCTGATCGATTCAGTCGCAAGTGGCTGATGATTTGGGCGAATCTGCTCTCTGCTGTCGCAGTTCTGACCTTGTTGATGGTCGATGAAAAAAGTGAGGTTTGGATGATTTATTTCATCTCGTCTCTGTTGATGATGCTCCATGCGGTGTTCATTCCAGCGGAAAGAGCATCGATTCCGAATATTACCGAGGACAATGAACTGTTAACAGCAAATGCGTTGAGCAGCGCAACCTGGAGCGCAGCACTGTGTTTGGGCGCCAGTCTTGGTGGATTTGTGGTCTCCGCATATGGTGTTGAAGCAGCCTTCATCATCAATGCAGTATGCTTTCTTCTGGGTGCTTTGATGTACAGTACCCTCACAATTCCTCAGGAACCATTTGTGCCCAAACCCGGAGGGGTCTGGGCAAATACCGGTGGAAACATTGCGGATGGATTCAGAATTATTTTCTCGAAACCTCATGTGAGTCGAATCATCACCGCAAAGGCGCTGTGGGCGGTTTTTGGAGGAGGATTGGTGTATATGCTAATCCTCATCGGTGATGAAATTGCATTTGGTGATCTTGCAGCGGGGATTGGGATTCTATTCGCTGCGAGGGGGTTGGG
>JBJLBW010000044.1:0-8579 GCA_045568015.1 Candidatus Poseidoniales archaeon
ACAATCGAACCTGCATCGGCTGCCACGCCTGTACGGTGGCGTGCAAGTCTGAACACGATGTCCCCATCGGTGTGAACCGCACCCACGTCAAGTACATCGAGACTGGAACATACCCTGACTCTTCTCGTGAATTCAGTGTGCACCGATGCAACCATTGCGAGGACGCACCCTGCACAACGATCTGCCCGACCTATGCTCTTTTTACCCGCGAAGATGGGATTGTAGATTTCGACAATGATCGCTGTATTGGCTGTAAGTCCTGTATGCAAGCATGTCCTTACGATGCTTTGTACATCGACCCGAACGAAGGAACAGCCGCCAAGTGCAACTACTGTGCCCACCGGGTTGAGCACTCATACGAGCCGGCTTGTGTCATCGTCTGTCCCACCGAATCCATCGTCAGTGGGGACTTGGACGACCCAGATTCTCCAATCTCACTTCTAATCTCCGAGAACGAAGTCAAAGTACGAAAACCCGAAGCGGGAACCAAGCCCAATGTCTACTATGTCGAGACCAGCGATGAGATGCTCGACCCTGCGGCAACCGCTGTAACAGGGATTGGCATGTGGACCGACCAAGCCCACGGTGTGGGTCACTTCGCCAAGTATGCTGATTCACGATTGGCAGAAGCCGATACGCCTTCGATGCTCGTTCAGTTGGCATTGGAAAAGAAAGCCAAGGCTGCCAATCCAAGAGATCGAGCCATCATTCACGATGTCATGTCCAAACTGGATGAAGGAACCCCAAAAGCAACCCGTTCCTATGATCAACCCAGTAAAGGAATCCTGTGGGATACAGAAGTGGCAGCTTACATTGCGACGAAGGCTGCGGCTAGTGGATTGTATCTACTGTACTGGCTTTCGCTCTTCTTGTTCCCAGATTGGCATTTGATGATTGGAATTGAGACTGTGGCTACCACAGGATTGGTTCTTCTTGGAATCACAGGTGTACTTCTAATCAAGGATTTGGACCGCCCAGATCGATTCCTCTATGTCCTTTTACGACCGAACTGGTCATCTTGGCTTGTGATTGGTGCCTATTTCATCACCGGTTTTGGTATGGTATTGACCGCACACATCGCCATCGTATTGTTTGGACTTGATTCCGCACTACATCCATTACTGGCTGGCTTCGGAACGATTCTTGCGCTCTTGACTGGCACTTACACCGGATGGTTGCTCAAACAAGCCAAGGGTCGTTCGATGTGGGCCGAAAAATCAGATGTCGAAATATTGGCGACAGGTTTGCTTGAAATGGCCTTCTTTGGGTTCATCACAATCCTATGCGTCCCCCTTCTTGTTCTACTCGTTGAAACTGCAATTGCTGGAAACATGGTCGAACAAGACATTGTCAACACGATGGTCCCTGTCACTATTCTCATCGTTGCTCTGAACTATGGTTTTTGGCACATTCGTGAAGGACTTCGTAAGGCCCAAATGGACCCCCTACTTTGAGGTGAAGAGAGATGGCAAGGACACTGATTGAGAAAATCGCACAGGGTCTTCGTATCATCCCTAACCTTGACCGCAAACATACAGGGGGCAATGGAACACCCCTGCGAAAGTTCCCCTCTCCCGAGGATTGGCATGACCATGTCGAACTCGATGCACAGGCTTGGCCTGAGCAGGTCGAGAAGCGATACAGTCTGGTCCCGACCACCTGCTTCAACTGCGAATCTGCCTGTGGCCTACTCGCCTATGTTGACAAGGACAGTGGAGAGGTGCAGAAGTTTGAGGGCAACCCGCACCACCCTGGTTCACGCGGCCGTAATTGCGCGAAGGGACCCGCTACCATCAACCAAATTCAGGACACTGAGCGAATTCTGCATCCAATGAAGAGAGTGGGGACACGTGGCGATGGTGGATGGGAACAAATCTCTTGGAGTCAAGCTCTCGATGAGATTGCTGCCAAGATTCGAACCTCTCTAAAGACCGGGGCCAAAGATCGCGTCGTCTATCACGTGGGTCGTCCAGGACACGAGGGATACACCAATCGCGTCCTCAAGGCGTGGGGCGTAGATGGACACAATTCTCACACCAACATCTGCAGCGCAGGGGCCCGAACAGGATACGCGCTTTGGCATCAACACGACCGTCCTTCTCCAGACCATGCCAATGCCAAGGTCATCTTACTGTCATCCTCTCATTTGGAAACTGGACATTACTTCAATCCTCATGCACAGAGAATTTTGGAAGGCATGATGGATGGTGCCAAACTGATTGTCATCGATCCTCGACTATCCAATACAGCAGCCATGGCTGACCATTGGTTGCCAACCTGGCCAGGATCTGAACCGGCACTGTTCCTATGCTGGGCTCGCATGATTATCGAGAAGGGTCTTGTCAATCGCGAATTCGTTGAGAACCAAGTCAACTGGGAAGATTGGCTGAAGGCCGTTCATCCCAATGAGGAATGTACCTACGAACGGTTCCTCGAACTCCTCTTGGATGAATACGCAGAATACACTCCTGAATACGCAGCAGAGGAATGCCGCATCCCGGTCGAGCAAGTGATTGAAGCGGGCGAGGCAGTGGCCAACTCAGGCACTCAATTGTGTACACATGTGTGGCGAAGTGCTGCGATTGGGAACTTAGGTGGTTGGCAAGTAAGTCGGACCTTACATTTCCTCAATGTATTGACTGGAAGCGTTGGTACCGAAGGTGGAACCGCACCGAACTCATGGTCGAAATTCAAGCCTGAACTATTCGATATCCCACCTGATCCCGATGGCTGGAATGAACTGCACTTCCCGCCCGAATACATGCTGGCCCACTATGAGATGAGCCATATTCTTCCACACTTGGTCAAAGACGGCCGAGGGACGATGGATGTCTACTTCACCCGAGTATTCAATCCGGTGTGGACCTATCCAGATGGCTTCTCTTGGATGGAGATGCTACAGAATGAGGATAGCATCGGCTGTCACATCGCACTCACGCCGACATGGAACGAGACCGCGTTCTTTGCAGACTATGTTTTGCCGATGGGCCACGCCTCCGAGCGGCACGACGTTAATTCCTATGCGACCAGTTCAGGAAAGTGGGTTGCATTCCGCCAACCCGTGCTACGCGAATATGCGCGCCGGGAAGGCAAGGATGTGACCTTCACCTACGAAATCAATCCCGGTGAAGTCTGGGAAGAGGATGAGTTCTGGAACGAGCTCTCTCTACGAATCGATCCCGATGGTGAGATGGGCATCAAGAAACACTTCGAATCACCCTATAGACCGGGTGAATCAATCACAATTGATGAGTATTACCAATATCTGTTTGAGCGTGTTCCAGGTCTGCCTGAAGCGGCCAAGGAAGAGGAGGTGACCGAACTGGACTACATGCGCAAGCATGGCGCATTCATGATCGAGCCCGCAACCTATGAGAAACACAAGGAGGAAGGCTGGCCAACCCCGAGCGGCAAGCAAGAGTTCTATTCCCAGACAATGATTGATTTCGGCTATCCAGAGCACGCCATTCCTCATTTCAAGGTCAAGAGTCAAGTCCATCCATCAAGACTTGAGGGCGAGGACGAATATTGTCTACTGCCTAACTTCCGACTGCCCCAACATATTCACTCCCGCTCGGCCAATGCCAAGTGGTTGGTGGAAATCGCGCATCGTAATCCAATCTGGATTCATCCAAAGGATGCCGCCAAGCTTGGTGTCGAAGACGGTGAACTGCTGAAGATTGAAACCGAGATCGGTTGGTTCGTCGACAAGGTTTGGGTGACGGAGAGCATCAAGCCCGGCGTGGTCGGATGCAGTCACCATATCGGACGATGGAGACGCAGCCAAGATCGTGGAAACCGCTTCTTGACCAATGAGGTCAAAATCGATGACCAGGGTGATGGGAAGATGCGAATGCGCACCGTAAGTGGCGTTCAGCCCTTCGAGTCAGAAGACCCTGACACAAACCGTATCTGGTGGCGTGATGGCGGTGTACACCAGAACATCACACACGCTGTTCAACCCGATCCAATCTCGGGAGCACACTGCTGGCTGCAGAAGGTCCGCCTTTCGAGGCCCGGTCCGGATGAGCGCTACGGCGATGTCGAAGTCGATACCGAGAAGTCATTTGCGTACTACAAGAAGTGGAACGAAATGGCGCTTGAGAAAGAGACCCATCCGCGTGGCGAGCGCCGCCCACTGTGGATGAAGCGACCGTTGTCTCCAAAGAAGGAACACTGGTTCATGCCGAAATGAGATCCGTCAAATATCTGAGTAGGCTCATGCTGACCATGGTGATGAAAATCCAAGTGATGGCTGATGTGGGTAGATTCCTGAAGGACAATCGCCCACCCGTATAGGCCGAACACAATGCCAGTATGGGGGTGGCGATGAGTAACGGTGTCGAGAAATCGGCCAACTCACCCCAGCCTCTGGCAATCGAATGGGTTGCGATGGCAATCGGCACGACAAACGAAGCGATGGCAAATGATGTCCCTGCGGCTTGGCGAACACCGAGCCCGCCCCAACCTCGATTCATGGTGACGTAGATTGCGCCACCACCGATGCCGAGCATTCCACAAGCGAAGCCTCCAACGCCGGTTCCGATTCTGTATGACTTGGGTTCAAAATCACCTTCTGACATGGTGACATCAGAACGCATTCTGCGAATGGTCTGGTACAGCACCCAAGAGGTCAGACAAAGCGCGATGAATTTCACAGTCACATCACTAACCTGCTCGATGGCCCAGATGCTTGTCAAAGCCCCAATGGATGCCGCAGGCAAGGCCGTAACCACGGCGACCTTCACCCGATCCATACTGACCAGTTGTTCGGTCCGATGCGCCTGGGCACTGCCCAGTGCTGTGCAGAGCACCATCACGAGAGAGCCGAGAATCGCGGTCTCAAATGGGAGTCCAGCCAGATAGTGAAGAATCGGGACATACAGCAACCCGCCCCCCAATCCAACCGGACTGAATAAGACGACCACAATCAGGAGAAGCGCAACCACTCCAAGTGTCCCGAGTTCGACCAACTGAAACCCTCAGAGCGCCTCGATAATCATGGCAATACCTTGACCGCCACCAATGCAGGCAGTGGCCACACCATACTTTCCACCGCATCGCTGCAACTCGTGCGCAAGGGTGAGCACAAGGCGAGTTCCTGTCGCGGCCAATGGGTGTCCCAATCCAACCGCTCCACCGTTGACATTGACCTTCTCAACGTCCAAGCCAAGGTCCTTGACACAGGCAACAGCTTGGCCGGCAAAGGCTTCGTTGATTTCCCAGCGATCGATATCTTCGATTGTGAGTCCAGCCTTTTCCAACGCCAGACGAGACGAGGGAACTGGCCCGTATGCCATGATAGCAGGGTCCAATCCGACAATGCCCCATGTGACGATTCGTGCCAATGGCTCATCGCCATCGGCAGCGGCTTGACCAGCCGACTTGACCACAACTGCGGCCCCACCGTCAACCACACCCGAAGCGTTGCCAGCGGTGACCAGCGAGTCTGGTCCGAAGGCGGTTCTCAATTCTGAGAGTGATTCAGGTGTACATCCGAGCACAACATGATCCTCATCTTTGTGCCCCACATCTCCGACGCTAACAATTTCCTGTTCGAAGACATTGTTTTCAATCGAAGCGGCTGTGCGAGCATGCGACATCGCTGCAAACTCATCGGTCTCTTCGCGAGTTACACCCTTTCGCTTGCAAATCTCATCTGAGGTTTGTGCCATGAATGAACCACACATGCCATCGAGAAGATTGGTGAATAGGTAGTCTTCCATGTCCTTGGGCAATTCGGTACCTGCTTGAGGAGGGCGGCCCAATCGGAAGGTATCGCGCATCCCGCGTAGAACGTGAGGGGCTTGAGACATGTTCTCCATGCCACCGGCGACCACAGTGGCCGCTTCACCCAACTGAATCATCTGTGCCGCAGTGACAATCGCTTGAACACCTGAACCGCAGATTCGTGATACAGTGAGCATTGGAACTTCTTGTGGGATTCCTGCACCCAATCCAGCATGACGCGCTCCGAAGATGGCTTGGTCACAAGTTTGCAGAGCATATCCCATGACGACGTGATCAACGTGTTCAGCACTTGTCCCTGTTTTGTCCAGCGCACCCTTGATGGCAATCTCACCGAGTTTCAGTGCTGAAGTATCCTTCAGCAACCCTCCTGGTTGCCCGTCTCCTCTCTTCCCCCCAGACCATTCACAGAATGGGGTCCTCGCTCCTCCGACGATAACAACGTCTTCAACCATGATGCCTCGACCTGAATTCGGTTATTCAACAGAACGGACTTACAGCATGCTACTGATAATCGCGCTCCCAGCAATCCAAGCGCCGGCAGTGGAACCTAAATTGGCGAATGCAGTCACAAGTAAGACTCTACCGACTTTGTTTTTCCAGAACAGGGACAACTGATCCAGTTTGAGGAATGATTGCAAATCTTTGGTCGAAGGTGCAGCGACTTTCAGTTGCATCAAACCCGCAAACCATCCTGCGGCCAGCATCGGATTCAGAGATGTAATCGGACTGGCCACCGCAGCGGTTAGAATCGATAGAGGGTGACCTCTAGCGATGGCCGCACCCAATGCAGCCAAAATCGCATTCAGGGCCAACCAGGTGACGGCTGCATCCTTGAGTGCAGCAAGGTCTCCCTGTGAAGCCATCCATACAAAGAGGCCGAGCATCAGTACGGGGATGCCCCACTTGACACCCTTCCATGCAGGGTGTGGTGGAGCGATATGGTTGAGTTCACGAAAGCGCTCCTTGTTCAATACTGAATTCTCCTTCAGGTGATTGGCAACCCCTTCAAGATGACCAGCACCGATGACTGCAAGCACCTTCCCCTCGGGGCGTAGGCGTTGGATACTTCCGGCCAAAAACTCGTCCCGTTCATCGATTAGCACCTCACCAGCAGCGGGTGCAACCTCTCGAAGTTCACTCATCAGTTGTGTGATGAGATCAGTATTCTCGAGCAACTCTTCTACGGAAACATCCACTTCTTCATCCTCTTCCTCAAAGAGCAATGCAGACATGACTCTCCATTTCTCACGGAATCGCATCTTTCTCCAAGCTCTGCGCAGCGTAACCTGAATGTC
Source organism: Candidatus Poseidoniales archaeon (assembly GCA_045568015.1). GTDB lineage: Archaea > Thermoplasmatota > Poseidoniia > Poseidoniales > Thalassarchaeaceae > MGIIb-P. The sequence continues at coordinate 7,047 of JBJLBW010000044.1, forward strand.
ACGGTCGACAAGTGCGACCTCTTTCTCCGCTTCAGCCGCGGCCTGCATTGCAGCCAAGAGATCTGTACCGGGCTTTTCGCCCTCCGCAAGCCCCATTCGTCGTTGTTCGACTGCGAGCATGGATTGGAACAGCACCAATGGCGCCTTTCCTTCCTTCAACACCTTGCCCAATGTCTCGTTGTCAAATCGATCCGGTTGAGTCAGGGCATCCAAGCGGCTCTTGCACAGTTCAATCGCTACGATGTCCGGTTCATACTCGGCGACTTCACGGCGCGCAGCATCTGCACTGGTCTTGGAAATATGTGCAGTGCCCAGAAGGCGAAGGTTGTCATCAATGTCGATGACAGTCATCCATCCAACTCCGGGCGCAAGGTGGCGAGGGTTGTCAACAAGTCCGCATGTTCCTCCACATCGTGAACGCGTAGAATGTCAACACCTTCGATCATGGCATGAGCGGCAACCCCGAGTGTACCCGCCAATCTTTGCTCGGTTTCGACACGACCCAATAATTGGCCAAACATCGACTTTCTGCTGACGCCCCAAAGTATGCTATAGTTCGAATCACAGCGGGAATGGAGCAATTCCAAATTATGGGTCAATGTTTTGCCAAATCCGATGCCGGGGTCCAAGCAAATTAAACCGGGTTCATGGCCGTTTTCGACCAATCGATTGGCGGTTGAAATCAGATTGGAATACACCTCTGAGAAAACATCGTCATAGGTCGGTTCTGATTGCATATTGCCCGGCTCACCCTGCATGTGCATGATGCAGACTGCACAACCTCGCTCAATGACCAGCGCTTCCATTTCGGGGTCGCGCAGTCCACTGACATCATTGACCATATTTGCGCCAGCATTCAAAGCAGCTCTCGCTACATCGACACGACGGGAATCGATCGAGATGAGCCCGGTTGGGTTAACGGCTCGCAGAGCCTCAATCACTGGGACGACACGCTTCATTTCCTCAGCAGAATCGATGGGTTCTGCGTTAGGCCGTGTCGATTCACCGCCGACATCGATCCAATCTGCCCCAGAAGACCACATTTGCAAACCTCTCTCAATGGCCGAATCCAAATCAACTCTGGATGCTGCGTGAAATGAGTCGGGAGTGGCGTTTAGAATGCCCATAAGTCGACAACGCCCATCAGGGCGGCGCCTCAGAAAGGGTCGCAAGTCGTCCATATGGCCCCCCGGTGGAACGGCATGGTTTATGATGTGTGGAGAGGGCGTTGGCAACTCGTGGCAGGGGAAGGCGATTCTGAAAGCATGGCACTTGTGCCATTGGATGAGGGTGACGAGGACGGCATCCTTTCTTACTCCGACATCGAATCCTACGGTGGCTCCTCTTCAGTCCCAACCGCCGATACGCTAGAACTCGCAGAGTCAATATTGCAGAGATTGCAACCTGGAGATCGACATGAAATGGGGCAGATGGTGTATCGGAACGCCATTGCCGCAGGTGTCCTAATGATGGCTGTTGCACTGTTCTGGTGGCTGACAGTTTCAGTTTTCGGTAAAGAATTGGGTTCAGAAG
>JBJLBW010000045.1:0-8571 GCA_045568015.1 Candidatus Poseidoniales archaeon
TTTGCATCACCGGGATAATTTCCTTCACTCATCTGGTCATCAGATTCTACATCGTTGGTAGCGGAGTGTGTCCACGTTTGCCATGTGCTCGAACTTTCAGCAGTTGCTTGTCCATACATGAACATTCGATTCTGGTCAAAGGTAAGGTTGCGTGGGTCGTCAGCTTGCATAATGCCCGGACCGGTTTCCTGAGCAGTGGTTGGAATGGTTGCGAATAGAGTCGCAAAAATCAACACGCCGAACAAGGCGATGACACCTCTCCCGCGCGCGCGCATGAAGCGATGGGAGAGGTGCGACCGTTATAGGATTAAGGCGGAGGGTGTGCTGCGGAGCAGCACAGACGCGCGCGCACGTGAGGGTTTTTTGAAATGGCGAATTCAGTGGTCATCGGCGCAGGTTGGCATCCTGCACTTTTCCGAACCGAAGCGGCGCAGTTGATTGATTCGTTTGAAATCGTACACCCACACGCCATCGTTTGTGACGAATCACAAGTTCACTCGTTGATCTCCCGCTCCAGCCTCATTTCGGAAGTCCTGAGCCCCGGAGGGGTTGTCGAAATTGGAAACGCGATCAAAGAAATTTCAGAAGCCTTCCTCGCGTTGAATATACAGGGTGCCGTGGCTGTTAAGTCTAGTCGAACCGGTGAGAAAATTGAGGGTTGGTCCAGTCGAACAATCGCAGGAGAAATCGGTGGTGCTCTGGTTGAATCTGGAAGAAAAATCGATCTCACCAATCCAGATGTGACTCTGCGCGTTCATCTGCTCTCCCCCTCAGGAAATACAGTTCATCCGGACGACATTGTAACAACACCCGTGATTGCATGGGGCATTACCATCCACAATGGCGATGATTGGGCAAAGCGAACAGCACCCAATCGCCCATTTTTCAAACCCGTCAGTTTGGACCCCAAACTGGCCAGAGCCATGGTCAATCTCGCATGCCCAAATGGAGGCACCCTCTTAGATCCGTTTTGTGGAACAGGTGGCCTGATCGTCGAAGGAATTCTTTGTGGTTTGACTTGCAGCGGTAGTGATCTTGCATGGCCTATGGTTACAGGTACACGTGAGAATGCTGCATGGGCACAGCAACGCGGGGGTGAAGGTGATTTTGAGATTCGAAATGGTTCGGCTCTCGAATTGTCCGAGACTTGGGATGGCCCCTTTGATGGATTCACATTCGATCCACCCTATGGTCGAAATGCTTGGAAATCAACAGATGGTTTTGAATTGCTTGAAGGTGCCCTTTCCTCCTGCCATTCAATCGCGGCTGAAAGTGCGAATTTGGTGACACTGATTCCCTGGCCCCCCTCTGCGATTTACGAATCAGTAGATTCAGGAACATCATTTGGAAAGACCTGGTCTGAGATTTCACAAACGTTCACTACAGCTGGTTGGCAAATCGTCTCAACGACCCCAATACGCGTGCACCGTAGCCTAGCGAGGCTTCTCGTTCATGCAGTGAGGGAGTGAGCGGTGCAGGATTCGAACCCGCGTCGACGGGTCCGAAGCCCATCAGGATATCCAGACTACCCTAACCGCCCACTCAAACCGAGACGCCCCCCCTCCTTCAAATCGTCGGAGTGAAAGGGGTCCTCAATGCAATAGCCAATTGGGAGATGGCAAAGGTAAATCTGGTCGACTCCAAAGGGTCACCGAGTCGCCACCCCAATCGAGATGCCCAACAACCTCTAGACCTGCATTGCTGATACGTTCGTCATCGATTCCGCTTTCAGGACCATCTCCGAGTTCGATATCCGACTGGATGATAATGGCACGATCCACAAGACCTTCATCGAGGAATTGCTTCCAAACAATAGGCCCCCCTTCGACTACTAATTCCTGTATTCCACGATCGCCAAGATGATCTAGAAGGGCATTGAGATCGGCCCCTCCATCTCCTGCTGGAAGTGCCACGCCCCTAGAGTCTGGTTGTATGTGTACAAGAATGGTTTCCTCTCCATCGTTCAGAACCTTCGCATCCGAAGGTATTCGGAGGGTTCGATCGAGTACGATTCGCAATGGCTGCTCCCTTTTACCCACAGTAACTCGGCGAATGTTCAGACTTGGATCATCTCTGATGATCGTGTTCACACCCACCAAGATTGCATCACATTCTCGCCTCAGTCGATGTGCACCAGTCAGGCTTTCTTCTGAGGTGAACCGGCCCGGTTTCTTACCATCAACAACACCATTCGCATCCATAGCCGCCTTGAGGGTAACAAGCGGTCGTTTGCATTCACACCAATGCATGAATGCCTGCATCTGAGTTTGGGCATCTTCCCGAAGGAGCCCTTCGCGAACGGTAATCCCCGCATCGATTAGAACTTGGATTCCCTCTCCGCGAACGGTTGGGTTTGGGTCTCTTGTTGCAACGATGACCTCTTGAACACCAGCCCAAAGTAATGCTTGGGTACAAGGTGGTGTTCGTCCAAAGTGATTGCAGGGTTCCAGTGTGACGTATGCAGAACATCCTTCTGTAATCACACCCAACCTCTCTGCATTCGCAATAGCAGCTTGTTCAGCGTGCAAGTCGCCCAAATGATCATGCCATCCTACTGCGATCATCTCCCCATTTCTGGTCAAGACACAGCCCACAGGAGGATTTGGAGAAACCTGACCTCGGCCATGCTCTGCAACTTCCAATGCTCGCCTCATGCAGGCGATATCGAACTCAGACCACTCCGTGTCCATGTCTGGCGGAGGGGGTGAATGATACCCGTTATTTTCGGTCCCAACATTTCTAGGAGATTGTCGGGGAAGACTCTTGATTGGATGCCGTTCTCGCATAGGCATGGTTCGCATCGCATGCATCGTGAATCCGGCAGGCAGAGATGGCACAGTAAAGAAACGCTGGCCGAAGATTGCAGAACAAATCGAAGCCGAAGGATTGGATTGTGAAATTCATTGGACCGAGCGAACTGGTCACGCTTCGGAGATCGCCTTCAGTCTTCGAGACCGTGATGATCTCGACCTCGTAGTGGCAGTCGGTGGCGATGGCACAATGAATGAAGTTGCCAGCGGATTGAGGGGTTCATCCATGACCCTTGGAATCATTCCAATGGGAAGTGGGAACGACTACGCACGCGCACATGGGATTCCTCTACGCAACACACAACAGGCGGTTTCGATTCTCAAATCCGGAGTAGATCGTCGAGTTGGAGCAATGAGAATCGATGGGGCTCCTGCCCCTGCTCTGCCGCATTACCCCTCTCCAGCCCCAACTGAATGGGATGGTCAGGCCGAAGAGGATTGTATGGTTCGTCGATGGGCTTTCCTAGAATCTGATGGAGGAACTACCAGTGACGTATCGCGGAGGAAGACCCTTGGTCAAGGAAAACATATCCGAGGGACGATGAAGTATACTTACCTTGGAATCAAGAGTATCCTAGGTTGGAAGAAACAAGATGGTTGGCTCAAAGTGGACGATGTAAAACTGGGTCGAACGGATATGAGTGGGCTGTTTACCACAATCATGACCCAAACTTTCGGTGGTGGCTATCGCATTGCACCCGGGATGTGTGTGACACAGGATTCGATGTCGATTATCCTAGCCACGGGTTTGTCAAAATCACAAATGCTCCGCATCATGGGTCCCTTGAAGAAAGGTACACACGTTGGAAAATGGAACATCACCCTCAACCCAGGAAATCGATTGGAATTGCGTAATATTGACGCGAATGATCAACCCAGCAACGAACCTCATGACCCACCAATGTGGGTCCAAGTGGATGGAGAACCTTGCTTAATGACACCAGCAATTATCCAGTATGTATCGGATCAATTGACCGTTCGTGGCGGACAAACAATTCCAAATGAATCATCAGAATGAGAAGTCACTGAAATCACCCTCGTCGTTGACATCAGGGTCCACCCTTCTCTCGGGCGTTTCATCTTCATTTTCTTCAACAACCTCGGGTTCAGCCTTGGCCGCTTGTGTTTTACGAGTTTTTCTCGTTGGCTTTGACTTTGGCTTGTGTTCAGGTTCCGCCTCAGAAGAAGCGGACATTCTCGAAGTGTGAGGTTTGGTAGCAATGCTCCTTCGGCGGCTTCCGCCCCCACCTTTTGGTAAATTTCCAATGATATTTCGAAGGCCTTTATCCTTCAATTCTTGTTCGAAGGCCTGCTCTTCTTGCATTTCAGTAATCATGTCGTCCATCGCTTCGGCCTCGTCGGTGGATGTCACCGAACTGCCTGCGACATAATGACCGGTACTGGTCCCTGGTGAATCTTCAGCAAGAGCAGCACCAATATCGAATTTCGGCGCTCCTTTCGATTTCTTGGTTGGCCTCCCCGTATATTCCGCTTCTTTGGCTTTGGTATTGGCCGCAACTCGCGCTTCGTGGCGAGCAGCCTCATGCCGGGCGGCTTTACCCGCCCGCATTTGTTGTTCAGATAGCATTGCTTGAGCCTTTGAATCCGCACCGAGGATAATTTGATTCCTTGAGAAGATGTATAGTGCTCCAGAGGCTACAATTGAAATCAGTAACATGGTCGTATACAATCCTCTTCCGAAGAAGGGGATATCTCCTCCTATGTAGGCCTCATTGGCATTGACAACCCTTTCATCCCCATAGGTCATCGATGTGACGACAAAGTGTCCCGTCCAACCTTTGCTGGATGCCGTAATTTTGCAATCGCTCATCTGGTCATCATTGATCAATTCACTTTGGCGAAGATAACCAGTTAGGCTGACAGCTTGGTTGGTATCCATCTGAATCGCAGCATCAAACACGTTTTCATTTGCAGGTATAATGGCCAACAATGCCCACTTTCTGAGAGGGAAATCACTCGCCTTACCATCACTGAGGATTCCATCGACAATTGGAACCCCTTCTGCCTGAGTCGGTGAAGGCCAATCATCTTCTGAATTGACAATACTGACAAAAATCGAACCCGGATCAACGTCTTGTGCCTCGCCATATGGCATCGCGTAAATCATCCAAGAAGTGATGGCATGGGTCGTTATTTGAGGTTCAGCAAAGACCTTTGTTTGAACCAACCATCCCGAGACAGTGACGGTTGAATTTTCACATCCATTCAAGTCAATAGAATCGTCAACAAGATGTCGTGATTCACTGCTGGACAATTTGTTGGTCACCGAAATCGAATGTGCGGTTACATCGGTGCTGCTATCTGAATCCATGCTGGTGCTGTATTCACCTGTTGAGGTGCCCCAAGTGACACTGGGTCCACCGATACAACCCGATAATGAGGGCATCAGGAAGAGAAAGACGAGAAGCGGAACGAGTCGTCGCACGAACCGCTGAGGGCGCTTCCCATCAAAGACTGTTCGCACCCGTAGGGTGCGTTATTCCCTCAATGGTGGTCGTGTCCACTGTGGTCGTCGTGGGTTTCAACACCAGTGTCATGATGCAACAACTGTGTCAGATCTTCCATGAAATTTTCAGTTGACCAGTCAGGGCCTGTGTAAACGAGCCTCTTGTTTCCATCTTTGTCAATGATGTATGTCACGGTATTGTGCCCGACTTCATACATCTCTTCTTCTCCATGCATTTCGTCGTGACCATCATCATGCTCAATATTATCATCATAAAAGAGCTTGAAGTTCTCGGCATTGTGCTCATCATCAAATTCTGCAACAATTTGTCCGTCGCCATCTAACAACAAGATTGTAGGGTAAGAAGAGATGCCCATTTCGGTAGCTTCCGCTTCACCGGATTCGACTTTACGGGTAGTGATATCTGGGTTCTCCTCAACAAAAGAATCCCATTCAGGGGTTATTGACTCGCACATACCACAACCATTCATGTGGTAAAATACGACTTCGAACCCATTATGACCAGGGGCTGGAAGCAATGAGAGGTTTGCGTTTGATGCAGCCCAAGCTACATGATTCGTATCGTGCATAATCATGACTTCATCGATTCCAACACTGCTCTCTTCCCATGCTTCATTGGTTTCATTCCAGATATGCAATGACCACCACCATGACCAATCGCTGGGCGAATCAACGCCATTGATTCCAGTGACACTGTGCCCATATTGTTCGTGTACTGAATAATTCAGAGATACGTTGTTCATCGACATTGTTGTTTCAGTCAAATTCCATCCTGTTGCATTTTCTTCAGGCAACATGTCGTGGTCTCCATCAAGTAACACCGTCGTGTTATCAGGATACAGGACAGCCACTTGATGTGACATATCTGAATGACCACTGTGGTCACCATGGTCGGAGTGATTGGAGTTGATATGATCATTGTCGACCAACAGATTGTAATCACTCCAGACATGTTGTAACTCACTGTGATTTTCGCTGGTTAAGTGTGGCCAATCATATCCACGGACATTGGTCCAACCCCAAAGGTGCTCAGGAGTATCGCGCGCGGGATCAATAGTCATCGAAAGAATGACCAAATCATCCTCATCCGACATCTCGGTGTTGACATAGTGAAGATTGGCTTCAATCGCCAGACAAACATCGGGACAGGCGGTGTAGGTGAACGCGATGACAACGACCTTTCCTTCAAAATCGGATAGAGATACATTCTGTCCATTTTGGTCAGTCAATGTGAAATCTGGAGCAGGAGATGCAGGATCATATTCAAGTCCGTGAAATTCATATTCATCATCGTGTCCACCAATGCAACCAGATAGTGCTGTAATCAGTAGAAGGACGCTCATCGAAATCGACTTGCTGCGCATAAATAATCGCCAATGAAATCAGTATTTCACATTGTCTATTAACGGGTCATATCAAATCTATTAATCAATTTAGGAGTTGGCGCGGACGGAGAGATTTGAACTCCCGCGGCGAATACCACCGGATTTCAAATCCGGCGCGATACCAGGCTATGCGACGTCCGCTGTGTGTGGTCCGAGACACTGCTCGGCTAAGTGTTTCACGCTACATCATGTGTAGAATCCGGGCCTACACCAATCCGGCAGGGTATCTGCAGCATCCGGATGTGTCAACCCGATGAATAGCACCATGACGACGATGAAAAACACAGGGAAAAGTGCAGTAGCGGTGAGAACCCGACTGTCGTCATCACCTTGCAGGTGCATGAAAATCGCCGCAATCCCCACACCTTTGACGATTCCAACTGCAACCAAGATGAATACAACAGTACCCATGCTCACTGTGCCTTTCATCGAGAAGGTCAATGCGACAGCGACGACTTCAATCGCCGTGAAAATCATCAGCACCCAGAAATTGAATGCATAGCGATCAAAGCCCAAGATTGTGTGATGTCCATGTTCGCCCATTTTTTTCGCCTCCGTCAATACAAGTAGAATGCGGGGAAGACCAGAACCCAAACCAAGTCAACAAAGTGCCAATAAAGGCCGAAGTATTCGATACTCACTGCATTTTCAGGTGTGTATCCACCGCGGTATGCCTTGAGAACCATGTAGGCTAGCGCGACCATTCCACCGAATACGTGCACACCGTGCGTACCTGTAGTCACATAGAATGTAGAGGCAGACATTCGTATATCGAAAATCGCGTCCATTCCAGGTTCACAAGCGCCTTTGTGGTCTAGGCCTCCGTGATGATCCCAATGATGACAATACGTGTACGCAGATTCGTGTATGGTGAAGTGGTCAGCGCTCAATGAGGGTGCGTGGAAGTAATACCAATCTCCAGGATGTCCAATGTTGAATCCGACGAACCACTCAATCAACTTGAACGTCAAGAACAGTGTTGCCAGGAAGAGAGTGATTGAGAGGTAATTTCCAACCTTTCTACTGCGCTCGGCATTGCTGAGGCTTGAGTCCTTGGCGGTCTTGAGAGCGAGAACAATTGTGTATGAAGAAATAATCAGTGCGAAGGTGTTGATTGCCCCGGGAATCAAAGTGTCCGGCATGAATCCTAAAGCAGCATTTGCATACTCTTGGTGGTAACCACCTTCTGCGATGAAATAAGATGCTGGCAACCAACATTGTTGCCCAGCTTCAAGGACAACCGTGGACCCTGGTTCGATACTGCTTTCGAATAGATCAATACAATTGTCAAATCCAGTTCTGTACCGGATATAGGTGCTGAACAAACTGCTGAACACCATCATTTCAGACATCAGGAACATCCAGATGGCCACCTTGCGAATATCGATGGTTCTGAACGGCGTTCCCACCGCCTTCGCTTCGTATGAAAGAGGCTCTCTCTGATCCTTGTCTTTCCCGCGGTTTTCGATTCCATGTTTCCAATCTTGCCGCCAGAATACTGTCAGTCCAGCGGTGAAGATGGCCAACCCAGCGATGAGTAGACCAATTTGCGATGAGTGAATAGCATAGGTCCAGATGTTTGCTTCAGTATCCCAAGTTTGTGTGAACACCTTGGTAAATCCGAGTAGGAAAAGACTCGAACCAAATGCCAGCATGATTGGTGCCCAAGAATTGTGAGGGGCACCTCCATGTCCCTCAGCCCAATCGTGTGGACCCCAGTGGCTGTGTTGGTGATCGTGGTGATGGTCATCATGTCCGCCATAACTCATTCTTCCTCACCTCCATCATCATCCTCAGGAATCATCATCCATTGAATCATACGACCAAAGAAACCAGGTTCACCATCATCATGGATTTCAGCGAATTGTAGCACAGGTAGGTTGCTTGG
>JBJLBW010000046.1:0-8514 GCA_045568015.1 Candidatus Poseidoniales archaeon
CGGCATTTGACATCGGAATGATGCAGATTAGCATAGACATTGCAAGCAGCAGAGCGAGTGTGCGGGCGGTTCTCATGGATTGCGGGTGTTGCATTGAGGTCATGAAGGATGCGCCGTCGTGCGCACAATTCTAAACCGGCACGTTTTGTCTCATAGCGTGGCCAGTGTTTTCCTCAACAGCGACCCCTCCCTTGCCGCTTCCATGAGTCTGTGGAGTGGCCCCTTACTTGTGATGTGGCTCTATCTGCCAGGGTATCTCGCCAATACTGCTGCGATGCTGGGTGGTAAATGGATTCCAGATTTGACCGGTATCAAACCGCAGCCCATCGATGGAGGTCGCCGTTTGTCGGATGGTCATCGAATCCTTGGAGATGGTAAGACTTGGAACGGATTGATTGGCGCCATTATTGGGGCGGGGTTGGTGTGTATGCTTACACATTCAATTGGAGAAAACAATCTGGTGGATGGTGGCATTTTCCTAGATCCCTTGATTTGGGCAACCCCTGATGATTGGTTTTGGATTGGCGGTGAATGGGGTGCTGCGTTCATTGTCGGCGCATTTTTGGGATTGGGTTGTATGATTGGAGACTGTGCAGGTTCTTTCGTAAAACGCAGAACTGGGAAGAAAAGAGAAGGCGATGAAAGTTCCAAAGCACCATTGCTTGACACACTTCCATTTGCCATTTGCACCTTCATCATGGGAATGTTGTTGTTCCCGAATTTGGTCATTGGAAATTCCGCGCTAATCACACCGATGTTTGGACTGTTGATTCTCACACCAGTCATCCATCGTCTCACCAATATATTCGGCTATTGGGTGGGTTTGAAGGAAGTCCCCTACTGATGGTACTCTTCATGAGCCGAAACCGTTTGTCCAACCACATGGGGCGAACCGTTCTCGTCGTTGGTGGTGGTGGTCGCGAACATGCGTTGACCATCGGTCTGATCGGGAGTCCCTCTGTGGCTTCTGTGCATGTGGCCCCAGGTAATGCTGGAACGGCCCTAATTGCAACCAATCACCCCGTCTCAGCAGGAGATGTCGATGGTCAAGTTGCATTGGCGAAATCACTTGGAGCAGACCTTGTTGTGGTCGGCCCAGAAGGACCACTGGTCGCTGGATTGTCCGATGCACTGCGTGCCATATCGATCCCCAGTTTTGGCCCTCACGCAGCCGGTGCAATGTTGGAAGGGAGCAAAGATTTCGCCAAACAGGTAATGCTCGATTTAGACATTCCAACAGCCGGCGTCCAGCATCTCACCGATGAGACTGATTTGGACGAAGCAGTAGATCGTTGGGGTGCCCCTTGGGTTGTCAAGCGCGATGTGTTGGCCGGTGGAAAAGGCGTCGTGGTGACAGAAGACCGGGTCGAAGCCCTCGAATTTATTCGAGCCTCAATCAAAACGGATGGCATGGTCCTGCTGGAAGAATTCCTCGCTGGAGAGGAAGCGAGCATGCTCGTGATGATGGATGAATCTGGATTTGTCGCCCTCCCTTGTAGTCAAGATCACAAGCGGGTTGGCGAAGGTGATGTGGGGCTCAATACAGGTGGAATGGGTGCCTATGCGCCAGCACCTGTCGCGACCGAAGCAGTCCGTAGTCGTGCGATTACTGAGATCGTTGAACCGATGCACGCGCACCTCTCCACTCAGGAAACACCCTACCGGGGTTGCCTGTATGTCGGCCTGATGATCGATGATGAGGGCGCCCCCTCCGTGGTTGAATACAATGTTCGATTTGGTGACCCCGAAACACAGGTCACCGTTCCGTTAATCTCCAGTGATTTGTGTGATCTTCTGCTGGCGGTTGCAGAAGGTAGACTGGTGGATTCAATGCCGACCTTCTCCAACGCTCATGCCCTCACCGTTGTCTTGGCAGCAGAAGGCTATCCCGGACCCCCCGTCAAAGGGCGTGTGATTAGGGGTGATACTACAACAATCTGGGAACACCTGACAGGACATTCCAATCAAAGTATGATCCACCACGCCGGTACTGGAACCGTCGATGGCAAATTGGTTTCTACAGGTGGACGTGTTTTGGCATCCACAGGCATTTCCGAACACTCGTTGGAAGATGCTAGATTAGTGGCTTATCAGCGCCTGTCGAGAGTCCAACTCGAGGGCTCTCATTTCCGCCGAGATATAGGTCATAGAGCGCTTTGAGGCAAGTCTGTTATTCGTTGCACTGAGCCCCACCCTTCGCGCGAGCGCGTGAGGAGGGGTTATAACGAGACCTCAAGTCGCGGCGTCGCTGATGGCGTAGCGTATGTGCTGTCAGTAACCCAAGAGAGGGAATAAAATGGAAAACGAAAACGGAACTGCGTCGACGCAAGCCCCATTGTTTGGTTTGCTTGCCATCCCGGTTACGATTGCTATCATGCTGGCCATGATGGTTGCCGCAACTTGGAATGCCGTCGACTATGATGGAAGCGATTGGAACACACTGCTGATGATTACCACCGTGCTTTTGGCCGGCGGTCTTCTTGGCAAAGCACCCCGAATCATCTTCGAACCCGTTGGGACACGCCCCTCTCTCGTCTCCCTCGGATTTGCTGTGGTGATTGGTGCCGTCGGTATGGTCCATTACTACGATGGGGCAGCCTTACTGGGCCTAGCCTTCACAATGATCGCCATTGGCGTTCACTTGTTTGATCGTTCAAGACGCCACGAAGAAGAACTGATTGTAGTCGGTATTGTCTCTGGATTCGTCTATGCGATTCAAGTCGCTGCAGCCGGTCATTCATGGGGTGGAGAAAGCACTCTTGCTGGCAGTTATTACGACATTCTCGATGTGGATCGAATCGTTACAGGATATCTTTTCTTCACATGGTGGGTCATTTCAATTCTCACCAGCGTTGTAATCGCTCTTGTCGTCAGAGGCCGCCTACAAGATGGTGGCCGCGGTTCTTGGTTTGCAGATTTACCTGAAACCGTCGAAAAGGCCCACATTCCACTGTATGCTGGATTGGGTGTTTGGATTGGTGCACACGCGTTTAGCCTGTGGCATTTGTCCACATTGGATAACCCAGACGCGATTTTCCTCGCAGAAAACGTCGGATTCTTCTGGGCATTGTTCACAGGTCTTGTCGCCATGTTTGTGGCATTCTGTTGGGCTGAACACTGGAGAACACTCGGCGTGTTTGTCGGTCTGAACTGGATTCTATACACGTTTGGAAATTGGCAGGATTCAGGGTTGTTTGTATTTGGAGACCCTGATGGCGCCCTATCTTTCCTTCACGGTAGTTTGGGTACATTGTCTTGGTTTGCGATTTTCTTCTGGCTCAACGCTGGAGTTCTGTACTATGGTTTCTCTGGCCGCCTATTGCGTGTTCCAGAGCGCCGAAACCATGGACAAGCGCGCCTCTGGTGGGGCCGACACTGGTATGGAATCACCATTGCCAGCGCCTTGCTTGCCGCCTTCGTTGTCCGCATCATGTGGAACGTCATTCCTGCAATGAACGCCGCAGGTACTGGTGAATGGGACATGACCGGTGGTTCTGACCCGTGGTACATGAAGCGAGCAATCGATTACATCCTCGCACAGAACAGTCACTTCATCATCGACATGGATCGAGCCTATCCGGTTGGTTCAATCAATCCTCGACCACCCTTGTTCAGTTGGACATTGGCTCTCGGTGGGTCTTTGCTGAATCCTTTCCTAGATGGCGATGTTCATGATGCTGCATGGTGGTCCATTGCAGGTATGCCCGCAGTGTACGGTGCACTGACCGTTCTACCAATTGCTGCAACATGCCGCCGCTTCTTCGGAACTGGCGCTGGTGCAATTGGTGCTTGGCTCATGGCACTCATGCCTGGTCACGTTAGCCACAGCACCTTCGCTCTGGCAGATCACGACGCCTTCGTGATTTTCTTCATGTCACTTGGATTCTATTTCTGGCTATGCGCCGTCGATTCAATCGGTAGTGACAAGTTGCTCGAAGACTCTGACTGGAACCCAATGCATATGGTCAAGGGAATCAAAGCTGCATTCAAGCAGCACCCACACGCCATGGCACAGGCCCTATTGGCTGGTGTATCGTTTGCAACCGTCGCTCTCGGTTGGAAAGGATTCGTGTATGGTCTTGCGATCATCTACGCGGCATTCTTCATGCAGACAGCCCTCAATCTGATTCGTCGCAGGGATAGCATGCCGCTAACCGCAGCCATCATTGTGATGATGCTCACGACATTCCTGTTGCCCTTGCCATTCTATGCAAACATGCAACTCAACCTAATTTGGGACGCCAGCGGTTTCCAACCTTTGTTCTACATTGTTGGATTCACCGTCATCAATGGTTGGATCGTCACGGCTTTCCGCGACAAACCTTGGTTGATGGTCATCATCATGGGTTCTGGGATTACAACGGTACTTCTGGGAACACTGTACATCCTACAGTTGCTTGAAATCTCCAATGGATGGGACGTCCTCACCACTGGTGGGTTCTATTTCTCAAAGAACAAGGTGTTCGGCACGATTGCTGAAGCACAGGCCCCAAGCCGCGGACAATTGTTTGCAAACTTCGGACCTCTTGTGTTCATGTTTGCACTGGGCATGGGTTTCATTTCGCTATGGCGCGGATTCCGCACCCGAAAGCAGACACACATGGTCCTGTCAATGTGGATTCTATTGGCCTCATACATGGCTTGGTCCGCGGGTCGATTCATGTTCAACGCAACGCCTGTAATGGCCATCATGGGTTCGGCAGCGATTGTCGGACTTTGGCGATTTAGTGGTGTCAAGGAATATGTGAAGACTTGGAGGCGCATGGGAGTGAGTGGATCTAGAGCACGATTCTCTTCCACGATTGGTGCCACTCGAAAGCATCTCGGAGTCCCTGCAATCGGTATGATTCTTCTTCTACTATTCAGCCAACACGCCATCTATGGAATCGATTCTGGAATTCCTCGTGGCGAGGTTGCCGAGAAGCAAGTCGACGAGACTCTACACGATTTGATGCCCGATGCACTTCGAGCAGAACTCTTCGGTTGGTCGGTACTCGATGGATCCCCATATTCTGATTATGGAATCGGAGATGAAGAAAACCCCACCTGTCAAGGTGAATGTTGGTACATGGGGACATTCGGACCCGGTTTCAATGGTCGTTCTTGGAACGAAGCCTATGATTGGTTAGAGGACCAAGATTCCGATGTATCGTTTTCAGAACGACCCGCCTTTGTATCATGGTGGGATTATGGATTCCAAGCGCTGGCTCAGGGTCAGCACCCAACTGTAGCAGACAACTTCCAGTCAGGAATCCCTGCTGCGGGTAACATGTTGCTTGCCGGTGGAGAAGAAGACACGATTGCACTGTTCATCGTGACACTTGCAGAGGGTGACATGCGTCAGGAGTTCAATGATGATCAAGGAACAACCGATGACAATCAGTTCACCCGGGCCTTTGCACAAACGATGCAGCAACACTTCAGCTCAAGTGCAACATGGGATGAGTGGGTCTCGGTCAACACAATGTCGAACAGCCAAGGTGTACAAGATCGCGCCTTCACCATCATTGGTGCAGGAGACGATGTCATGTTGGCTCAAGGTACCACCATGAACGAGGATGGCACACGCTCATCTGATTCCATGCTATATCGCCTCTACGAGGATCGTGAACAGATTGGGGAGTACACTGATTTGGGCACAGCCATCTACGATTTCAACAACAATGGAAAGGTCGACTGGATGGAAACATGTCCAGTCGGAGATGAGTTTGTCATCGACGATAATGGAAATTCACCTGGCGATGAAAACTTTGATTCCACCAGTGCATTTTCTTGTGAATCATCCCACTACATCATCGGCGATTACTGGTATACCAGCGATCTATACGATGATTTTGATGACGTCTCGACATCTCTGCACCGACAGAATGCTCGATATGCCATCGCCCGTGATTTGCTTACCCATGTCTTTGATCTTGAGGAACTCGTTGATTTGTATCACGATCTAACTTCGATTGAGTATGAAGTCGCATCCTACGATGGAGGTCCCGGTGAAACCGTCACACGCAACAACGACATTCGTTACTTTGCTGTGGATAACAGATTGTATCCAATCGGAGGCTACCAGTATGCTGAGAGTGGAATGCATTACGGAAACCCAACGGGTATTTTCTATGCACCAACCACACTGAGTGGATTGGATCCAGATGATTACATTGAATCTGTGTACATCACACAGCGAGGCGATCGCCCCGAGCAAGAGATGACCGGTGCTGAGTTTGAGATCGCCTATATGGCAGATCTTCTCGCCGGCCAATCCGGTAGTGGTGGCGACATCATCCAACTCGTAGATGTACGAGTCGACCAACAACCCGCATTCTTTGAGACAATGATTGCTCGAACCTACGTGGGTTACGGAACCCCGCAACTTGGACTTGAGCCAGAACGGGGTCACGGTCAGCCAAAGCAGCACTTCCAAGGCTATGGCACACCCGATACACCGCTAACCTTCGCGTACCCATTGCCAGGTGCTATGATGAACCACTTTGTATTGGCCAATTGGTATGATGCAAATGAGGACAATGAACAGATGATTGCTTCTGCAAACACCGGTGTCAAGATTCTCAAGTATTATTCTGGAGCAACCCTAGAGGGTGACGTTGTCCTTGGTGAAATCGGTGCAGTTCCGAATGCCAAGTTGCTCATTGAGCGCGATGCTTTCAGTGGGGAAGATCCAACGGATACGGATGCACGAACCTATTGGATTCCAATCGGTACTTCACAAGCAGACGACGATGGCCATTACAGCATTACAGTGCCCAGTGGCCGTATTCGAGTGACCGCATTCATGGGTGAGTCAAACTTGGAAACCGCTCGCGATTCGATGGTCACCGCTGATCAAAATTCAGCCAGCGCTTGGGCCGTTGATCTGGTGAGTCCTGTTAACGAGGAGCGCACAATCAACCCAATCACAGGAATATTAGCCAATGTTTCAGGTTCGACCTGGCTTGGAGAATCTACGATTAACGTCACGGGTGCTCAAGGCCATTCGAACGGTGAATCCGTTCTCAACCTAGACGTCAATGTGGCCGCCTCGGGTGCAACCGGCACCATCGAGTGGCAAGGTGACGCTGATTTCGGTGGAGAACCACTTGCAAACATGGATCTTCGCATCTCCAACATTTGGGATGATACCAGACAAGATGCCTACTACATCACCACATCAGATGGCGATGTCGAAGGTGAGCGCGAGTATGGACCCGGTGCAGTTGGTGAAGTGACCTTTACCGGACCAGGTTCGATGACTTCAGAATCTGGTGTTGTTACGGCGACAGACTTCACAGGCAACTACACACGCAGCATTTTGCACAACCACTCCTATACTGGAATTGGAGGTATCCTCGGTCGAGGCACATTTGAGGGCACCATCGAAAATGCGGATGCTCAAGAATGTGAAAACGGTTCAATGCCCGACCAAGCCTCCTATTGTCTAGAAGATGTGAATGTGACAGACAATTACCTCATCGATGGTTTCGTCGAAGGAGTCGATGGCCGATTTACATCGAATGGAACATCTTACTTCACGACACCAATGTATCGTGAGACGGTTATCGGAGCTGGTACGTTTATCGTGGATGCAACAGACACCTCGTTGTCCTCTTACGGAACAATCAACGGCACGGGGACATTCCAAGGCACTGGCCAATTCAGTGGTGACATGGTCAAGGCTGGTTCATTCCATCTTGTCGATGCAATTCCTGGAAGTTATCACGTTGCAGTGCTATTCGAGAACGGCGAAGAATCGATTTTGCCGATGCCGCTTGTGGTTCCACTCACTCGAGACAGCCCAGAAGCGAAGAACATCGAATTGTCTCTGCCTGGTACTTGGATTCAAGGAACAGCGAGTACGTTGGCGGTTGCTGACCTCGAAAGTGAAACCGTCACTGGTCGGTTGGAACTTGTCGACTTGGATGACATGGATGCCAATGTCACAGAGCAATGTGGCGAAATAGCTTGGTCACCATGTTGGTTTGAAACCGACGAAAATGGTACATTCGGTATCGGTCCCGTTCTGGAAGGCGAATATGTTGTGACAATGGATCAGGATTCGGACGGATTCGATGAGTATCGTTCCAACACGATTTCGGTCACACCTGATACTGCAGGAAATGTGACGCCATCTGATATTGATAAGGTTCCGCCGATGTTTGATATCGAGTTCTTGTTGCTCGATCATCAAGATCAGCCGGTCGAAGGTCAGAACCTCTCGTTCTCGAACCAATATACACCGATTACAATCGATGCGCGTGACAACGGCAATGGTTCGTATAACGTCGAATTGCCGCGAGACATATGGATTGTACAGAGTATATTGGACGAAGATTACATCCTCTACGAAGAGATTGATCTTCAAGATAACATCACTGGCAAGATTTTGCAGTATGTTGAATCTGCTTGGGTCAACGGTTCGGTCATGTATGATTTGACCGATAAGCCGGAAGAAGAACCACAACCCTACAACAATCAGAGGGTCGACATCCAGTGGGGTGGAGGCATCACTGAAGATACCATGAC